>JAGLLQ010000523.1 GCA_023140455.1 Desulfobacteraceae bacterium
AGGCATTGGGTATCCTGTCACCTGAATCAAGTTTAAGGAGATCACTCTGTAAATGGAAAAATTATTAACGCTGAAGAATCTAAAAAGATATTATCCTGTTTTCGGCGGTGTATTAAAACGCCAGGTGAATTCAGTAAAGGCTCTTGATGGTATCGATCTTGATATCTATAAAGGAGAATGTTTAGGGCTTGTTGGTGAATCCGGATGTGGTAAAACCACCACCAGCAAAGCAATTATCCGATTGGATACCCCGAGTGACGGGCAAATTTTATACCATAGAAACAATGGTAAAAAAACTGATTTTGTTGATATTGCAACCATGTCTGCAAAACAATTGAAAAAACAAGGAATTAGAAAAAAATTGCAGATGGTTTTCCAGGATCCCAGTACCTCCCTTGACCCCAGGATGCTGGTAAAAAATATCATTGCCGAACCCATAATCGAGCACGAAAATTATAGTCGTTCTCAGGTAGATGAAGAAATTCATGAACTATTGGACCTTGTTGGACTGACTAAAGACCATCCTTTCCGATATCCCCACGAATTCTCCGGGGGCCAAAGACAGCGCATAGCTGTAGCCAGAGCCATTGCAACAAAGCCTGATTTTATTGTTCTGGACGAGCCAACCTCTGCTCTGGATGTATCTGTCCAGGCCCAGATTTTGAATTTGCTCAAAAAGCTTCAGGCTCAGTTTAGCCTAACCTATCTATTTGTCACCCATCATCTTTTAGTTGTTAAATATATCAGCGACCGCATTGCTGTCATGTATCTCGGAAAAATTGTTGAAATTGCAAAAACCAATGAGCTGTTTCAATCACCCCAACACCCATATACCCATGCTCTGCTATCCGGTATTCCAGCACCAGGAGTTAAAACAAAAAGCAATCGAATCGTTCTGACCGGTGATGTACCGAGTCCTTTAAATCCACCGCAAGGATGTAGGTTCAATGCTCGCTGTCCCTTTGCCATAGAACAATGCCGGATAGAGATGCCTTTACTTGAAATGGTTTCAGACTCCCATCAGGTGGCTTGTCATAGGAAAATAGAAATCAAAACTCTGGTCCAGGGAAAATACGGGGCAAGGATATAAACTAAAGTAGGTAAACCAGAAACAACAAGACCGAACAAATAAAAATATATTGTGTAATGAAATTTTCTATTAGTTGTATGCAATAGCATAGCCATGCTAAAATTTAATCATTCTTGACATTTCTGACAAGTTTTTTTAGAGTCAAAAATACAAGTTAATTATTTCCTGGGAAATAAAACAGGAAAAATAAAACAGGAATGAAACCATGGAATTCCAGAGAAGAGCCAGAGCTGCTAGTAAAACTATTCTGATAATTGATGATGATGCTTCAATTCGTAAAAGTATCTCCATGCATCTTGAAGACAACTTTTTTGCAACATTAACTGCAGAAAACGGGCGTGAAGGCATTAAAATATTTGAGAAGGAACTTCCTGATCTTGTGCTTGTGGATTTACGTATGCCTGAAGTGGATGGGTATGAGGTAATTAAACATATCCATAAGCTTTCACCTGAAGTGCCATTGATTGTTGTTTCAGGTGTAAACAGTATTCAGGCTGCTATTGATACAATGAAGATAGGTGCCTGGGATTTTTTAACCAAACCTATTACTGATCATTCGGTATTAATACATTCCATTGAAAAAGGGTTGGATCATGCTGATTTATTGTTAGAAAAACAGCGAACAGAAGATAAATTTTATGAGTTGTTCAACACTGTATCTGATTATCTTTATTCCTATGATTTAAACGGGTATTTTATTGAAGTTAATCAAACTTTTAAAAACGAGATGGGATATTCACAAGATATTTTAAAAGGTGTGGATGTCAGAAAAATAATGCCGGGAAAACTCATTCCCGGATTTGAAAAATCTTTAAAAGAAATCATATTAAAGAAAGAGAATGAGGGGACATTCCAGCTTCAATCCAGAGATGGTAAGGTTTTATTTGTAGAATTTAAAAATATTCTTGTTGACGATGCTGAAGGAAAATCGGCATTTGTTACGGGTTCTGCAAGGGATATCACTCTCCGTAAACAGGCTGAAAAGGAAAAAAAGGCTGCCAAAAAGTACGCGGCAGAGCAGGAGAAAAAAGCTTTAGTTGGGCAGATTGCAGGGAAACTTGCCCATGATTTTAATAATATACTTGGTGCAATACTGGGTAGAGCTCAACTTTCACTTTTGCAGAGTAAAGATAAAAGAGTAATAAAAAGCCTTCAGTTGATCGTAGAACAAAGTTTGAGGGGTAAAAGCCTGACCAAGAATCTTGTTGCTTTTGCAAGAAATCAGGAGCCAAGACAGGAAACAATTAATATAAATAAAAAAATTGATCTTGTTTTAATTTTGCTGGAACGTGATCTTGAAGGTATTGAGATTGAGAGAGCTTTTAAATCTTCTATACCTACATTAATCGCAGACCCGGGAATGATTGAACATGTGCTTGTAAATATTGTTCAAAATGCAGTCCATGCCATGAGTAAAACAGCATCTCCAAAGTTAACCCTTAGAACTTATTATTTTGAGAGTAAAGTATGCATTGATGTGGAAGATAATGGGTGTGGTATCCCGACAGAACATCATAATGATATTTATACACCTTCTTTTACCCTGAAAGGAGGTAAGGATGTAAGTGCATCCTATGCTGATAGCATTAAGGGGACAGGCTATGGAATGGCAAACGTAAAAAATTATATTGAAAAACATAAGGGTGAAATAGTTTTTAAAAGTACGGTCAATAAAGGTACAAAATTCACCATGGCCTTCCCATTAATTAAGAAAGAATTAACTGGCAAAGAGATAAAAGAGGTTAAGAAAGGAACAATTTTTAAGGAAAAAAATGTACTCCTTGTAGAAGATGAGAAAGCTATATCAGATGTACAGTCAAGGGTTTTGTCAAAAGAGCCGTTTAAGCATAATGTTGATATCGCAGGTACAGGACACCTGGCTATTAGGATGTTTAAAGAGAATAATTATGACTTTATCAGCCTTGATTATCTTCTTCCGGGCGGTCTGAACGGAATGGATGTATATAATAAAATACGAGAAACAAATAAAGACATTCCAATACTTTTTGTATCAGGCAATATTGAATTTTTAGAGTCAATCGAAGATTTAAGAAGACAGGACCCGAACCTTGATCATCTCTCAAAACCCTGCCAGAATAAAGATTATGTAGAAAGTATAAATAAATTATTTGCAAACAAGGCAAATTAAACTCCGGGAGTTAGAGCCGGGAAATTGAATCCTGCTTATGCCCCGGCTCAAGTATCTTATTTGTTTTTATATGCTTTCAGCTTTTATTACCGGATTTTCCTTTAAATATTCAAGTCTGTTCAGTCCATTGATATAGGCAAGTGCACTAGCAGTTATAATATCAGGATCAGCACCTCGGCCTAGTGCTATGATTCCGTCCTCGGAAAGTCTTACTGTAACCTCACCCTGGGCATCTGTACCTTCTGTCAGTGCGCTTATAGAGAATCTTAAAAGTTTGGATTTTGTTCCTGTAATATTTGAGATGGCATTGAAAACTGCGTCAATGGGTCCGTTACCATCAGTAGCACCTTTAACAGGCCTTTTGTTTATGTTTATTTCCACACTGGCAGTGGGGTAGATTGTATTGCCGCAGACAACATTGATATATTCAAGACTGAAAACTTCAGAGTTTCTTAGGACACCTTCATTAACCAGAGCTTCAATGTCTTCATCCATAATGGTTTTCTTTTTATCAGCAAGGCGTTTGAATTTTTCAAACACTAGTTTGAGTTCCTCGTCATCCAGGGTGTATCCCATCTCTTCAATATGGTTTTTCAAGGCATGCTTACCTGAATGTTTACCAAGTACAAGGTTATTTTTACTTAAACCAATAGTCTCAGGCTTCATGATTTCATAGGTCATGGGGTTTTTTAATACCCCGTCCTGGTGGATACCGGCTTCATGGGCAAAGGCATTGG
>JAGLLQ010000524.1 GCA_023140455.1 Desulfobacteraceae bacterium
TGTAAAATATTAAACCCTGATTCAATAACTCAGGTTAAATTCGGCGCAGTTCTTTCACGAGCAGGTGTTGGAAAAACACAGTTTCTAGTTCAAATTGCTCTTACAAGATTATTAAACAATGAAAAAACACTTCATATAAGTCTCAATGATCCCATGGAAAAAATCAATTTAAGATATATGGATAGTTATAGTAATCTTGTTGATTCAATAGGATATGTTGATCCGCAAAAAGCAAAAAGATTGTGGGAAGACATTAATCAATTAAAAGTTGGTATTTCATATAATGAAGCATCATTTGACCCAAAAAAAATCAGTGATTATTTAAACAGTTTTAAGAAAAACAATGATGAGCTTCCTACTATTCTTGTCATTGATGGTTTAAATTTTGAAAAAGATCTTTCAAGTCTGCTTGACCAGCTTGGAGATATATCTGATAACTTTAATATTGCAATCTGGTTTTCCATGAGAACTCATAGAGAAGAGTCTTTATGCAAAGATGGATATCCAATCCAGCTTGATAAAGTAAAAAATCTTTTTGACAAAGCATTATGCTTAAATCCAAAAGATAATAAAATCGAAGCGACTGTTCTTAAAAACGGGGAAGATAAAGATCGAAAGTATCTCCTTGATCCGGCAACTATGATGCCGGAATAGAAATGCTTGCATAAATATTGCTTGACGGCAGAGATTAAATTGATTTAATTATATAGACTGACAAATAGTCATGCAAAATAATATGTACATGTTTGACCCTGGAGGACAAATTGTATTCTAAAATATTGATATTATATTTTCCACCTGTTGTTGCTCAAAAGGCAATTGTATGTTTTCTAACAAAGCGGTTTGATTTGCTTTTTAATATTCTTGGAGCTAACATATCCAATCGAAAAGAAGGTCAAATGGTTCTTGAGCTTTTTGGTACAAAAGCAAATTTTAAAAAAGGTGTTCAATATCTTAAAGATCAGGGTATTACAATAAGCTACCCTGATCAGGAAATTTATAAAGATTCTGAAAAATGCACACATTGTGGCGCATGTACTGCTGTCTGCCCCACCGGTGCTCTATCAATAATACGCCCTGAAATGGAAGTTGTATTTAATAATGAGCTTTGCAGTGTATGTGAGCTTTGTATTTTAACATGTCCTACAAAAGCTATGGGTCTTTTTGCAAAAAACAGTGAAGATCTTTTAGTTTAAAATCTTATACAAACATTATCATGACTGATGTTAAAAAAGTTGCAATAGCTCTCAGCGGCGGTATTGATTCCCTTGTAGCAGCTCACATTCTAAAAAAAGACTATCAGGAAGTCTTTGGAATCCATTTTTCAACCGGTTATGAAGATAAAAATTTTGATCTGTCTTCTATAGAAGAACAGCTTGATATAGAAATCAGGCATGTTGATCTTTCTTCCATATTTGAAAAAGAGATTGTTAGTTATTTTATCAATACCTATTTAGCAGGAAAAACCCCCAACCCCTGTATTCGCTGCAATAAAACAATTAAATTTGGTGCGCTTTTAGATGCAGCAATATCGTTTGGAGCAGATGCCCTTGCAACAGGACATTACGCTAAAATAAAAAAAGACAAAGATTCTTATGCTCTTGTTCAAGGTTTGGATAATTTTAAAGAACAATCATATTTTTTGTCCTTGCTTTCTGAAAACGAACTCAAAAAAATCATATTTCCATTGGGAGATTTTGCAAAAAAAACTGTTAAAAAAATGGCACAAGATGCAAACTTAACTCCTGTTGAAAAAAAAGAAAGTCAGGATATCTGCTTTTTAAAAAATGAATCAATTGCAGAATTTATTCAATCCAAAGCTAAAATCAAACCCAAGCCTGGTAATATAATCACACTAGATGGAAAAGTTATTGGAACTCATCAGGGGCTCTATAATTTTACAATTGGGCAAAGAAGAGGTATAAACTGCCCTGCTTCTGAGCCATATTATGTTAAAAGAATAGACATTAAGAATAATAATCTGGTTGTTTGTTTTAGAAATGAACTATTACAACAAAAATTTAGAGTTACATCTTTAAACTGGATACAAAAAGACCTTGAGTTTCCATTAATGGTTTCAACAAAAATACGATACAACCACAACCAGGCAAGTTCAACAATTATTAAAAACAAAAATGATAATATTATTGATGTTTTATTTGAAAAAGAACAATTTGCCATTACACCTGGTCAAACAGCTGTATTTTATAACAATACTGAAATTATCGGCTCCGGAATAATCCTTTGAAGACTTATTATATAAAAACACTTGGCTGTAAAGTTAATCGATATGAATCTGATGGTATTGCAACCGAGCTTGAAAAAGCCGGGTATAATAAAGCAAAAACAATTAAAGATGCAGAAATATGTATTATTAATACATGTACAGTCACTTCAAAAGCCGGAATGCAATCAAGACAGGCTATTAGGAAAATTGCAAACTCCAATCTTTCTGCAAAAATCATAGTAACAGGGTGCCATGCCCAAATAGAACCTGAAAAAATCAAAGCAATAGAAAACGTTGATAAAATTGTAAGCCACAAAGATAAATTCCAAATATCTGATGCACTTATATTAAATGATTTATCAGATAAAAGTCTGCCCTTTCCTGAACCAAACAGGTGCCGGGATAATGTTTTCCGGTCATTTAAATATACAGTAAAAGGCGAAATGACCAGAGCCTATCTTAAAATTCAGGATGGCTGTAATACATATTGTTCCTATTGCATTATCCCTTATGCCAGAGGTAAAAGTAGAAGCATGAAGGCCAATGAAGTTATCACTAACCTGAACCACCTTTATGCAAAAGGATTTAAAGAAGCTATTTTGACTGGTATTCATATAGGAGCCTGGGGTTTGGATTTTAAAAAAAAATTATCATTGTCAGATCTGCTGAAAACTATTATGGAGAAAAAAGATATCCCGAGAATAAGAATAAGCTCTATTGAACCCAAAGAATTAACTGATGAAATTATTGATTTTGCATCAGATAATACCAGATTATGTGATCATTTTCATATTCCTTTACAAAGTGGTGATGATGAAATCCTGGAAATAATGAAACGTCCCTATGATACAAAGTTTTTTAAAAACTTAATTGAAAAAATTAACAGGCGAATTCCAAATGCATCAATTGGATTAGATGTCATTGCTGGCTTTCCAGGAGAAACAAATGATAGTTTTAATAGAACATATTCATTTATTAAGGCTCTTAAAATATCATATCTCCATGTGTTCCCATATTCTCCAAGAGAAGGCACAAAAGCTTTTAATTTTCCAGAGAAAGTAAATAACAAGGAAATTAAGTCTCGTTGTTCAAAGCTTAGAAAACTTTCAAACAATAAAAAGAAAGACTTTGAAAATAAAATGATTAACAAAAATCTTAAAGCTGTAATTCAGACTAAAAGAGATAAAAAGACAAATTTACTAAAAGCTGTAACTTCAAATTATTTATCTGTGCTTATCAAAGAAGGGGATGATTTAAAAGGAAAAATTGTTGATATTATTCCAAAAAAATGGGATGAAAATAACAAATTACATGGAATATTAAATTAAACTTTTAAAAATTAAAATGGTGGAAAAATGACTGACATTTTTAAGAAACTTGCTTTACACCTTGATAAAACTCCCGGAGGATTTCCTGAAACAGAATCCGGAGTTGAACTGAGAATTTTAAAACAATTATTTACTGAAAAAGAAGCTGAACTTGCCTGCTCCCTTAATATGATGCCTGAACAGGTTAAAGATATAGCTAAACGGCTTAATAAAGATAAGGACGAATTAGAAAAACTTCTAAAAACAATGCTTAAAAAAGGACTTGTTCTCCACTCATCAAGAAATGGCATTGAAACCTATATGCAGGCACAGTTTGTAATTGGAATTTGGGAATATCAGGTCAATTCTTTAACTGAAGAATTAATTAAAGACTTTAACGAATATGTTCCCTATTTAACTGGTGAAATGAATAAACAAAAAACACAACAGCTCAGAGTTGTTCCTGTTGGCACTTCAATTAATGCTGAAATCGGGATCATGGAATATGAAGAAGCTGAAAAAATTAT
>JAGLLQ010000525.1 GCA_023140455.1 Desulfobacteraceae bacterium
TAAAGGATGTGATAAACCTGTTGAAACATGTCTGGTATTCTCTGGAGGCGCATATTATTACGAAGAAAGAAATATTGGAAGAAGTATCAGCCAGGATGAAGCTATTGAAATCCTATATGATGCGATTGATAATGGTCTGGTTCTTCAACCCGGCAATTCAAAAAAACCACAAAACATTTGCATGTGCTGCTCTTGTTGTTGTCAGATACTTAAAAACCTAAAAAACTTTGAAAAACCTGCTAAAATTATCAATTCAAGTTATTTTGCTGAAGTTGATGAAGATAATTGCACTGCATGTGAATTATGTGAAGAAGTCTGTCCAATGGATGCTATTACTATTGAAGATGCAGCATCAGTTGATATAGACCGTTGTATCGGATGTGGTCTTTGTGTGACCAGATGTGAATTTGAGAGTATTAGCCTTAAAACCAAAGAAAGTTCTGAAAAATGGGTACCACCGGAAAACGTTCTTGGAACTTATATAGAGATTGCTAAAGAAAAAGGGCTTTTATAATAACTTATAACCCTCTTTCTTTCTTAATATAATCATAGGCTTCCTGAATTTTTATAAAGTTATCATTTGCAAATTTAACAAATTCTTCTGGGAGCCCTTTTGCTTGAATTTTGTCAGGATGATATTCTGTAGCAAGCTTACGATATTGTTTTTTAATTTCCTGATCTGTTGCGTTTTCATCACAATTTAGCAGTGCATAGTATTTATTTGTCTCTTTAATATATCTTTTTTTATAGTTTGAGTATGCACTGTCAGATATATTAAATATTCTAGCTGCACTTAATAACAAAATTTCTTCTTCCGGGCTGATTTTGCCATCTGCAGCTGATACTCTTAATAGTACATCCATCATAAGCTCAATTAATCTTGGCTGAGTCCTGAAAACACTATAGAACTGCATGGCAAAAGCATCAAACTGCTCTTGAGAATTTACAGCTTCTCTGAAAATATTTCTTGCAGTTGCCTGGGATTCATTATCAAGATTTAGATCTTTCTTCATAAAATCTTCCACAGAGCTTATCTCAATTTCAGAAATACGGCCATCTGCTTTAGTAATCTTTGCAAGCATGGAAAATGCTGCAATGAAAAAAGTAAGCTGGGCTTCTTCATTATTTGATAGCCTGCCTGCTCCTAACCCTGGTCCAATAGTATTGGATGACAAATATCTTTCTTCTTTTTTATCAAGCGTGTGTCCAAATGCTGCACCGGCAACAGCTCCGATAGGTCCACCAATAGCAAATCCAATTGTTCCACCCACAACTTTCCCAAGCCAACCCATAAACCATCTCCTAGAATTAAATCATATCACTTGAATCAATAAGCATAGTAATATATAAACATTAATAGATACTGAGTCAAATTTTAATTATTAATAACCAAGTAACATAAATAATACATAAAATATGCTTTTAATCAACATTATCAGTATTATCATTATTTTATTAAATCTGGCAGGACTTATTTATCTGATTTTGATATGGTTTGGAAATGTAACCGGCCCATTAAAAAAAGATTTAAAGAAAATAAAAATTCAACCTGAAAAAAAGAAAAAAGAAGAATCTGAAAAACTAAAAAAAGTCACGGAAAAAATTATCAAAGAAAAAGATGATATGCTTGATGATCTGGATCTTTCAGATTTCGATGATTTAAATTTAGACGATTTTGATTGATTAGATCAAAATGTACCCCACACAATACCGATAGCAAGCATAATATGAGTTGCCAAAATCAAAACAACATTCTTACCCATAAATGGAATAAGATCTTCAATTGAATCTGCATTTTTTCTGACTCCAAGGAATGTATGAATTGCCAGAACCGCACATATTAATGAGATAAGGCTCTGTATTGGAAGTAATCCCAATACCCATCCTAAAACTATAGAGATATAAGTAAACAGAAGAAAAAGACCATAAATCATTACGCATGTATTTTTCCCGACAGCAATAGGAAGGTGCTTTCTTCCAATCTCTCTATCAGCATCAATATCGGGAAACTGATTTAATAAAAGTAGATTACTGACAAGGAAAAAAGGTACCATGGAAATTAGAAATGACGTCCATGAATAGGTTCCTGTCAGAACAAAACTGGTTCCCATGACCATCAAATGTCCAAAACCAAGGCCGGGAGCAATGAGACAAAGAATCGGGCTTCTGGTAATCCATTTGGTATATGCAACTACAATCAAAATTCCAAAAAGACCAATGGGTAATAGCATCAGCCCTCTGACATATAAAAAGTAAGCTCCGATAATAATGGTAACAGCCAAAGTAGCAAGTCCCATAATCAAAGCATGGTGTGCCTTTTCAGGATTTTCAGGGATTGCTTTGCTGCCTCCACTGAAAGGAGTCTGGATTGTTTTAAAATCAAGCCCTGTTTTAAAATCATCATATTCATTTAAGGCATTGACACTGATATGAGCACAGACAGCTCCAATGAAAACAAGCACCAAATGCAAAATATTGATCGAGCTTCCAGCATGTATGGCTGCTGCAATACCAAGTGCAACACATGTTGGAGGTAATACCAGAAATGGAATTCTCATGGAACCAAGAGCCACGCTCTGTTTATTATCTTTCATAGTAACTAAAACTCCTCATTAATCTGAAAATTAATGTTTCAGCCATGTATTAGTCATTGATCTTACTCTTTTCTATTTTTACAAAAGTTGATCTGGAAAAGGTCAAAAAGCATGCTGATGAGATTCCAGCAGCTCCAAATATCATGCACATTACCATGATTTGATATCTTGCTGCAATCAGGGGAGAAATTCCAGATAAAATTTGCCCTGTCATCATCCCTGGGATCGAAACAAGCCCTACTGCAAATAATGAATTAGTGATCGGAATTAATGAAGCCTGAAGAGCAATTTTACGCGCTTTGTCAAAAGAAACTCCTCTATCTAATTCTGCATTTAATCTTTCTGCTGCAAGACTCACACTATTCATTGAATTTGCAAAAATCATCCCTGCAAGAGGAATCATATATTGAGGCCAGTACCAGGGATTCAGGCATAGAACACCTTGAGTGATAATTATTAAAGTTATACCTCCTCCTATCAAAATGGAGAGAATAACATATTGATACAGAATCAAACGTTGTGCTTTGATAGTACCCAATGCTATCCAGCTCGATAATAATATCATGGCAATTAAAATAGCTAAAATTAATACCGAGCTGTCAGAATCAAAAATATAAGTCAAAAAATAACCGATAAGCAAAAGTTGGATTAACATTCTTGCCACAGCATAAAGAGAATTTTTTAAGTTTAAAGACCATTTGAAGATTATAACCAAAATTACCAGCACAGGAATAAAGGCTATCGTCAAGTTTAACAAAGATATTGTTTGAATTGAGTTGTTCATAAAATTATTCCTGATTAAGACAATACTATTTCAGTTATTTCATTGAATGAACCCAGACGCATTGGAGGTCCCCAACACCCTGTTCCCTGGGTTACATAAAGTTTTGTATTGTTAAATTTATACAGCCCTTTAAGATATGGTTGTTGTAAATAAACAAGATAGTTAAAAGGCCATATCTGTCCACCATGAGTATGGCCTGACAATACAAGGTCAACCCCATATTCAGATGCTTCTTTGACAGCTATTGGTTGATGCGCAAGAAGTATTTTCTTTTTACCTTCCTGAAGTCCTGAAAATGTTTTCTTAAAATCAGCAGCATGCTCTTTGCCAAATCTTTTAGCTTCATGGTCTGTAACTCCTGACAAATAAATAAAATCATTACCCCTATTAATTTTCACTGTCTCATTATTAAGTACTTTTATCCCCAATTTTTCTATTTCATATGCCCACTTTAATACACCACTGTAATACTCATGATTACCTGTAACAAAATAAACACCCATCTCAGCTTTAAGATCTTTGATAGAAGAAATCTCACCCAAAAGTTTATCAGTTGATCCGTCAACAAGATCCCCTGTGATTACAATCAAATCAGGATTTAAAGTATTTACTCTATCAACGACCTCTTTCAGGCCTGTTTTGGTCATCATCTGACCAATATGCAGATCTGATATCTGAACTATCTTAAATCCTTTAAAAACATCAGGTAATCCTGAAAATTTCATTTTAATTCTTTTTACAACTGCTTGTGCATAACAATTTTTGATACCTATACCTGCTGCTGCAAATACTAATACTGATGCACCAGATACAACAGATCTGGAAATAAATTTTCTTTTTTCTATATTTACAATACCATCCCCGGAATTAATAATTTTTGTAACAATGTAATAAAATATTTTTACAAGATCAGTGAAAAGAAATGAGAAAAAAAACAGCATCATAATACCAAGCCATAGAAAAGAGAGCCATAATATTGTATGAGAATATTTTAAAGATAAGAATCTTGATACAACAATAGCTGTGGGAAAGGATAATCCAAAAGTGATTAACAAATATGTACCAGTATTTCTAAAGGCACTGCTCATAGCTGTATCTTTTATAATTCTTATCCATAAATAGTAATGTATTAGGGTAATAATAAGAGTCGCAACAGAAAAAAAAATTATAAAAGATAATTCTCTTGGCATACTGATAACCTAACAACTTTCCAAATCATTTGTATTTTTGTAAATCATATTCCTCAGCCAGTGCTTTTCTATCATTTTCAGAAAGAGATGTTATATATCTCTTCCACCCTGGACAAAAGCCAATGTGCCATTTCCATAACCTACCTAAAAAAGACTTGGAATTATTATCGTATTTAGCTCTAAAAGCACATTTTACACAATTATGTTTAGCCATCATAATTTCTCCGATATATTTTGTTAATGATTAGATATTTTCCCGGGCAAGCACGATTTTCCCACGAGTACGTTTACTTTCAATATGCTTATGTGCTTTTGAGGCTTCTTGAAACCTGTAAACTCTTTCAATATTTGGTTTTATTTTATTCTCTACAACCATTTTACTCAATAAACTCAGATCTTTACTGGATGAGTTCACAGTAACCAAACGACTGCGCTTGCTCAATCCTATACGAGCCAATCCTTCGCCTCGCAAAGTGCTGAGTTTTGGTATTGTGTTTACATAAACACCATTAGTTTTAAGCTGTTTTAAAAAATCCTTAGCATTATATTGACCGAATACATCAAAAATACAATTAAATGAATCCTTTATTTGAGTCGCTGGTGTTGTATTGTAATCAACTACTTTATCTGCACCTAACCTGCTAACAAATTCAAAATTTTTCTTGCTGCATATAGCTGTTACTATTCCTCCAGCTGCTTTTGCAATTTGAACTCCAAAATGGCCAACACCGCCACTTGCGCCATTAATAAGAACCCTGCTTCCTTTTATAACTCTTCCACAGTCTCTTAATGCCTGTAATGCAGTTTGGGCTGCAAGGGGAATTGAAGCAGCTTCTATCATTGATAAATTTTTTGGTTTAAACTCTATCTCATTCTCATTTAATGCAACAAATTCAGCGTGTGTTCCTCCAACAAACCGGTTGGTCATTCCAAAAACAAAATCTCCCTGCTTAAACCGACTATTACTTTTTTGGATTTTGATTATTTGACCTGCTAAATCAAAACCGCTTACACGTGGAAGTCTTTCACGAGCCAGGGTTTTACTGAATTTACCTTTCCGCAGTAGGATATCTTTAGGATTTATACCTCCGGCATAGACTTTAATTAAGACCTGATTATTCCCAAGTTGAGGTATGGGCTGATTTGCTACCCATTCAAGCACATCTGGATTTCCAAAATTTTTATAAATTAATGCTTGCATAAAGGTTCCCAAGAAATAATCAATATAAAAATAATTTTAAGCCTGTTTTTTTTTATGCCATCTTTTTTCTTTAACACTTTGTTTGACAGGTGCGCATGTGGTTTTTATGGATCCTGCACCAAAAAGAGAATCCACCTCTTTAAAAAATTCTTTAGTGCTTGAAACTTTAAAATCATCGGATGTTTTAATCAATATATCTGAGTCATCCTGTGACTTAATTGCTATATATGACGAACATTTTCCAGGATACATGGAAAAAATGTCTTTTAATTTCTCCAGATTCTCAGAAATTTTTAAATCTGAAGAAATATTTATTACTATATTCTGTGTCCATTCTTCTTCAGCTCTTTCAATTGGTATGAGCTTCTTTGCTATTAGATTTACAGAATTCTCTTTTTTCTGAACATCACCTTCCAAAATCACAGCTTCCTCATCTGTAATTAATTGATGTGTATCTATGTAAAGGTCTGGGAAAACGACAATTTCAATAATCCCCTGACCATCATCAATTGATGCAAAAGCCATCATGTCACCTTTTTTAGTTTTATGAGCTTTTTCAAGTTTTAAAAA
>JAGLLQ010000526.1 GCA_023140455.1 Desulfobacteraceae bacterium
TGCTGATTTTTCATTTGATAGGATTTAGTCCTCAGAACTTTACGCATTTTTTTATTCATGCCTTCTGTTTCTATTGTCTCTGCCTGCTTTTCCATATCTTCTGCTTCTTCTAAAAGGACTTCATCATTATATTCTTTTGCGATACTTTTCATCTTTACAGCTGATGCTTTAAGAGCCTGCACAGCTTCTTTCTTTTTACCTTTATCAGACAAAGAAATAGCTTTTTCCTGCTCCAGGGCATTTAAATTACGCTGATATTCTCTTACCACATCAACATTAGTTGATTTTTTAACAATTGTATAATCTTTGCTGAACTTTACAATTGATTTCCCGTATACTACCTCGGTTTTTTTACTAAAGGGATTTTCATAACGCACTTTGGCTTTAGCGATCTCCATGGAAACACCTGTATCGGATTTTGGTATTTTTACTTTCACAAGCGCATATTTTTCCTGATCCCCATAGAGCTGATTCATGGAAAGCTCAATAGTTCTGCCCTTGATACGCCCTTCCCTTCCTATAATTGAAATAGGTTCAACACCATCAGGCATTGTAATGGCCACCTTCACCTTTTTAGCAACAACATTAAGAACATCTCCTAACTCTGATGCAAAAATATGAGGCAGTTCAGAACCTGTTTCAACAAAATATGAGTTGCCATCACTTTTTTGGGATAATCTTGTCATCAAATCTTCATTATAATCATATCCCACACCAATGGTTGTAACAGAGATATTCTCTTTGATTAATGCCGCCCCAAGTCTTCCAAGTTCTGCAGGAGATGCCGGCCCGACATTGGCAAGACCATCTGATACAAGAATAATTCTATGAACATGTTCAGATCCAATATATTTCCTTATTTCAGAAGCCCCCTGACTGACTCCGCCAAAAAGTGCTGTGCTTCCGGAAGCAGAAATCCGGTTGATTTTTGAAATAATCTGATCAATATCTCTCACATTCTGCGCTGGTATAATTGTATGCACATTAGAGTCATATACTACCAATGAAAAAATATCAGACACACCCAGTCTTTGGACTGCCTCAATTGCTGCTGCCTTGGCCTGTCTGATTTTTTCTCCATTCATGGAGCCTGATTTATCAAGCACTATGGAAAGATTCACCGGTGGTCTTTCCAAAGATGATGGAACCATAGGAGCATCAAGAGTTACTTTTATCACTACTTCCTGGGAAGGCCCGGCAAAGAGTACAGATTTTTCAGTCTCAACAGTGCAGGTAACCTTGTCCTTATGAAGTTTACTGAAACTTACACCGGTTGTAAGCACAACAGCCATTAAAATAGTAACTGCAAAAAATAAATGTTTCATTGTTCCTCTCCTCTTTTCAAGTTTTATCGTTTTTTCTTCTAAATCTCAACACCTGAATGCATGATATCGGAACAAAAATATAAAAGTGTCACTGGCTGGTAAAAAGGTTGTAAAAAAGTTGTAAAAAATAGATATAATAAAAGAAAAACAGGATTTTAAAATGAATATATTTTTGTTGTTGCTATGATGCTTTATTCCTTGTTTAGGCATTGTTAGAAATGCTAAAAGAACCTGTTGCTTTTACTTTTATTATTGCAATCCAAAGCCATTTGTTCAAAAAGAGATCTTCAATTATGTATTTTCCAATTTCTTGAAATTCATCAAAAATTATTACGAGTTTTCTTTTCTCTGAAAATTTTTCAAGCAGTTCCATAAGGTTTTTTAAAATCTCACTATCGTCTGCAACCTTAAAAGATGGGGTTAAAGTTGGTGTCCCTGTCATTGGATCAGAACTGACTTGAACAGAAAAATAAAAAATTCCTTTTGCCAACTTTAAAAGCTTATCTACGCTTGACTCCAAAACAATTAGCTGTTCAAAAACCTTTGTGATAAATTCCTTTTCCGAGGTGGTTCCATACAGATCAACATACAATGCTCCAATCTCCGAAGCTTGTTGTTTAATATTCAAAAGAGTTTGTTTTAGTAATGAGCTTTTACCTGTTCGCCTGTGAGAGTATAGTAAAACATTTTGAGAGGCCTTGATAAACTCAAGTAAGTCAGCCTGTTCTTTTATTCTGTTACAAAAAGAAAATTCTTCGGATACCAGATGTTGTGGTTTGAAGATTTCCTTTAAAAGCGAGACATACACGTTAAATTAATCGCTACCGTACAGTTATGAGGTCCTTGAGTCTTTCTTATGGTAGTGCTTGCTCAATTTCAAATCTTACTCGTCACTCATGATACCATCTATAGTCGTTAGTAAATCTTTGCTAAAAAAAACGGTGAAGCAATCATTATATCAGCCAGAAAGCAATAGTAATGCAAACAGACTGAAAAGTGCAATCTTCGGTCTGTTTGCATTAAATAAAGACGGATTTAAGACTTGAACCACCAGCGTTCAGCGTTCTTGTGCCCATCCATTTCCATATGGGCTGAGATGGGACCATGGTCAAGTTTATTGGAATGGGCCTCAACAATCTGATTATACATGGGAATTATGGTGCCGCTGTTGTTTCTGCAGATTTCCTGCATTTCACCATAAAGCTGCCTGCGTTTGTTGTCATTCAGCTCTGACCTTGCTTCCACGAGCAGTTTGTTGAATTTGTCATGGTTCCAATGGGTATCATTCCAGGGAGCACCGGCTGCATAGGCCATGGAAAATTGCATATCCTCCACAGGACGTCCTGACCAATAGCACATACACCACTCTTTTTTCGTCCAGACATT
>JAGLLQ010000527.1 GCA_023140455.1 Desulfobacteraceae bacterium
AATTAAGAAGCAAATATTTTTTACTGAATACATTCCTTTATTTTTGCTTTATATATATTCCTCATAAAAACTACGCAATAGTTAATTCTCAGATGAGGTTAAAACTGAAAATATTCTTAAGTTTATCATCTTCGGAGAATTACTTGCCGGCATCGGCACTGCTATTATCTGGTATCTCCATTTAATCCCCGAAGATAAAGTGATTTCAGGGTATGTCATTATTGCAGGGCTATCTATAATCGAAATTTTCTGGTCAATGTCAAATATTGGATGGAGTGCTCTTATTTCAGATATGTATAAAAAAGACTCCAGGAAAAAACTATTTGCTTATATTGGCTCAAGGCTCTGCTTTAACTTCAGTTCCCTCAATTTGTTTGCCACTGAAAAAATCTGAAACAAGCTCTGGTGTAAAACCACATCCAATAAAACAACGCTTACACTGACTTGCTATTTCAAGTGCGCATGATATTTTTTCAGTCATACCACCGCTTACATCTTTTTCATCAGAGGATGAACCTGCAACCAGACGGGCTGTTTTATAGTTCAAGGTTTTTATAATATTCTTGTCCTCCAAAACTGATGAAGTATCTTCAATATTCTGACAAACCCCTTTTACATTACTTAAAAAAAGTACATTTTCAGGATTAAAAGCATGACTTAAAATTTTTATAATAATATCGCTGGAAAAAACTCTAAAGCTACCATCTGAACAAGGCATAAGGTCGCCATAAAATACCGGTACATATCCTAAATCAATTGTCTTTTTCAAATATGTTGTTGCATTACCTTTTAATCTGTCCATGGTTTCTGTAAAAAAACTGGAAATACTAAAAGGCAATACCGGAATCGAGAGAGATAACATTGTATCAACAAACTTATGATTTAAAAGTCTTAGATCTTCCTTAATTTTTAACATTTGCAAAAAATCTTTTTTCAATGACCGCCCTTCTTTGTAATATCCATATTTAATAGCAGGCGGTTTACCAACAAATCCTGTTCCATGAACAAAAATTGATTTTTTATGAAAGGGATAAA
This sequence comes from Desulfobacteraceae bacterium, assembly GCA_023140455.1. The sequence continues at coordinate 1,036 of JAGLLQ010000527.1, forward strand.
ATTCTCTGCCTATTCTCTCTACAATCTCTTTTTCAAATTTATCTTTTGAAGATTTTTGAGAGATAACAGAACCTCCAAACTTTATAATATCAAGTTGCATACTATTTAGTAATCCCCTAAAATGTTTTGGGTGGTGTTATAAATCTATTATTTATTATATAATTAGATACTAAAAACCAAACACGTGGAGTAAGAAAAAAGAAAAGCATCCAATACACTCCTATATGCCCTACTAACATAATAGAAATCAATGGCTTGGAAACATTTTCTAAATAAACGGAAAGATGCCCAATTTTCTCCCTGTTAAATACTTTAAGATCAAGTATTTTCTTTGTACATAGTAATGTCTTGATGGCTATTAGAACAAGAAAAAACAGTTGCAGCTTATACCAGATAAAATCAAAAAATATAAAAGGTGTGAAAATTATTGTTATTGTAATTATTTTAAGAAAATAAAATAATAATTTAAATTTCTTTGTAATGACAAACTTCCCATCGTTCTTTACATATACACCAAGACGAATTGGCGTAGTTAATGCTCCTGAATTGGTATCGACTACAACATCTTTTAATGACCCTTCAATATTAAAAAATAAATGCTCCACAAACAATATGGTTATTACTATCCACGTAAGCCATCCCAAACTTTGCATACCTGCGCCTTTTTCTAATACTGCAAGTGCTCCGAAAAGACAAAGAAAGGATGCACTAACAGCATAAAAAAAATCTGATCCAGGGACTTTTTTACTGTACATGTTATAGATTGCCGCCAGAAAAAAAGTAGCCCCAAGGGCAAAAAATGGTAAGAATCCGCTAAAAAAAAATGTTAAACCAAAACTTAGAATAATGCATACAAGCATGATAAAAACAGCTGTATTCTTGGTCACACTGCCTTTTACAAGAGGTCTTCCTCTTAAATCCTCTGAACAACTGTCATATCTGATATCACAATAATCGTTGTGGACAAATCCCCACACAATAAAAAGCATATTAATAATGAATAGAATAATGGCTTTATTAATTTCAAGGTCCCGGCCTGCCACACTTAAAGCACCGAACAGTGCGCCACAGGAAAATCCAAGATATTCAACCCTGCAGAATCTGGCATATTCTTTTATTCTATCTACTGTCATATATAGTATTATTCTTTAATCAAATAAGTTTTAAAACCCATTATGTAAAACAAACGATTTTTTGTACAATATTATTGTTGAAAGGAAGAACCACAAAAATGGTATAAAAATTATGAAAATTGTCCAAAAAAGACCAATATGACTATACAGCATTATCGGGATTATCAATTTTGTAACAGCTTCATGCCTGATCCAATTTTCCCCGATTAATTGTCTATCAAACGTTTCTAATGATACAGCCTTTATTGTAACTATCAATGAACATATGCAAACAATAAATAAAATGACCGTTTGAGTATGAGAGAACCCTATTTGGGAATAGTAGCAGGATATTGCAATAATAATTAATGATAATAGCTTTAATGAAATAATTACTATTTTGAAAGCACTGGGGATAATTAGTCTATTGCCTTTTTCTATCCTTACTTTAAAAAATATTGCGGCAGTTACACTATTATTTTCTAAATCGTTTTTTACATCTTTTAAGGAAGCGCCGGCATTAAAAATAAGATTCTCTAAAAAAATTATTACTATTACCGTATAAAAAAGGAAGGTGAAATTAGTATGGGCACTAACTATCATTCCACCGAGGAAGACAAGCAGTGCAGTTGAAGATGCAAACAATAAATCAGAACCTGGGATTTTCTTGCTGTTAAGATTATATGCAAAGGCAAAAAAGGTCGATATCACTGCAATAATAACTGCATAATATGTACTGCTATAAAAGATAGTAATAATATTTATTACGACACAAACAATAATCATAATCAATGTACCACTTTTAGAAACGCTACCCTTTACCAAGGGTCTTTCGTTAAGGTCAACAGAGGATTTATCATTTTCAATATCAGTATAGTCATTATGGGCAAACCCCCATAGGTTGGTCGAAACAGCTAAAATAAATATGGGAAGTGTCTCAATAATTCTAAGGGAATACCCTTTTATACAAAGAGCACCTGTTAATATTGTTATAAACAGAAAACCTGCGAATTCGAGCCTGCCAAGTTTAAGGTATTCAGCAACATTATTTTCCATTTGTGTTAATAACATTTCATTATAGTGTTCTTTTTTTTGTTGCATAATCAGCGAATTGATACAAAATCACTTTATACATGTCTGGTATCTGAAGTTTGTCTATTTGTTTCTTGGCAAGACCATTATATTTATCTGCTAACTTTTGAGTGTATGAAAAAACATTATATTTCAATACAAGATCATAAACCTCCTGCTTCTTTTTTTCATCCTCTGTGCGGGAATTGATTATCGCCTCTACCCGTGCTCTTTCTTCATCATTGGCATTTTGAAGAAGATAGTTAATCAATATAGTTCTTCTACCTGTGGTTATATCTTCCCCTGCTACCTTACCCCACTCGCTTGAATCTGGAGACATGTCAAGGTTATCCCCCTTTAAATGGTAACCAACAAGCAAATGTTCTCCAATTCTTTCAAGCGCAGGAATATCCTCCTCAGGTGCATCTGCTAAAATCCCCGCATACCGCATGGGGCCGCGGAAGGTTAGAAAGGCACATCTGGATATTGTTTCCTGTAAATATTGATCAACTGCAATATCGTTAATATTGCTCTGAGTCCAATACAGTTCTTCAATTTGTCCAAAGGCCATTTGAATATTCTCCCATGCCAGGGCATTTAACAACCGATTTGCCTTTTTGGCAGAAAGCTTCATCTCATTATTATAAAATAGATAGTGCGCAAGAGCAAAAGCAGTACAGGATGAAATATTTGCAATCGGATATCCATGACGGATATGCCCGCAAGGACCACTTCTCCTGGTCAATGAATTGTCTATATAATCATCCATCATAATTGTGCTGTCTTCCATAACTTCGATAGCACCGAAAACAGGTTCAAATTCCTCAATATCCGCTCCATATGCTTCAAGACATATGGCTACAAGCACAGGTCTTAAGACTTTCCCACCACGGCTTAAATATTCATGAGTTGGGAGGAATATTGACTTATAAGTTTCATTGATATCCTGATTACAAAGTTCCATTTGGCCTGACACTCTCTGAATAAAATCTCCATCAATTTCCCTGGGAAAATACTTTTCAATTGATTTTTTTATAAACTCAATTTTATCACTATAAAATCCACTCAGTTGATCAGGCATATTTTTTGTAATACTGTTAATTTTCTGCATAGCTAACCCTTTACCTTTTATAACTCTGTCTAAGGAGCTCTATTGTTGTAGCAAACAAACCTGTTTTATTGATCTCAGTCAGGAATATGTCAAAATACCTGTTCTCAAGAATTTCGATCTCAGCAATTGTATCTCCAAGGGATTTTTGAGTCATCATTTGTAAAATATCTTCATGCATTCCCGGTATCCATGGAAATTTTCTCCCTTGACCCTGTTCTCTCTTTAATTTCAGTTTCTCATTGATCAGGGCTACACCGGGAAAAGTAAGCAATAATAATGAATCATTATAAGCCTGGTCAACTTCAGGTATGACTCCGGTTTTACAAATGTTTTTTTCCAAACGAAGTTTAGAAAACAATGTTAAAGCTGAAAATGCATGACGTAGTGATAGAATTTTTTCTTCAGGAATTCCAATTAATAGTGCTGATAGAAGAACAGGAAATAGAAAATAATTATTAAGAATATTGATAGAATTTTGCAGATAATTATCAATTAAAAGGTTATCGAAATAATTATTCGACCATTTTAGAAAAACACCACGCCCCATTCCTGTAGCGATTTGTATATTTGCAAGCAGTTTATGTAACTCTACAGAAGTGTTCTCGTCCACTTTAAAAACATTATTAATTAAAATATAACGCGGATAGTTTGCTAAATACTGTCCTGCGTATCTAACCTGAGTTAACTCAGCACATTTTAATAAATCTTCTTCTGTTTTTGTAAACTCTTTATGAAAATTAAATGAATCAACAACTCCAAGAGAATAATAAGAGTATTCCAGAAGAATAAATGCCTTTATATACTTATCAGGACTACACCCAAAATCTTTAAACAGTTGTAAGAAGAAATGCGGCATGTATGACTCAGATTGCATATAAGGTTTCATAAGGTTGAGAAATCCATTATCAAGGACACGATAGTCCCATTGTAATGAAGGAACTCCAATAACATTTGTTTCAAGATGCTCAATATCTGACAACTTCTCTAATTCATTCTTTAGACAATTATCAACCATCTGATTATCTTTGTTGTTTGATACAATAAAATTTTCATCGAAATTTTCTATCAATATGCTTAACATTTACAATCCTCTATATATTCAATTAATATAGCCAATAGTTATTCCCCTTGTTCATATTCAGCATTTCTTAGCTCCAAATGCATTGTTATTTTGCCAAGTATCTTTTTAGAGACAACACCATCTTTCTCCAATTGTTTAGTTAGTAATGATGCCCAGGAATTCCAAAGATCTGTATCTGGTGAATTCAAATCCACAACACTAACTTTAGTAAGATCCAAAACTTCAAGAGCATTATTATTATATTTATTTACCAAACTGCTGATATTTGAAAAGGTATCACGAAAAATAGATTTCACCTTCTTTTTATCAGCAAAACTTATATTTTCAAAAGATTCTTTATTGAAGACAACCACAATATAGGAATATAAAAGAGGAACCCTTAAATAAAATTTACACTGCCGATGCAGTTTATTAATAACAGCATTCATAGGAGTAGTTATAACCGCATCCACTTTTCCCGCCTTTAAAGCTGTCAACAGCTCGGATTCACCAATGTTAATTACACTGCCTGTTTTTCCAAGAGCAGCATAAAGATGTGTGTTGCCAGGAGCCCATACTTTTAAATTGATTAAATCATCCGGGGTTTTTATCGGGAGCATGGAAAAAATACCCGAAAAAGACCCGCCGCTCCCGGAAAGAGCTATAATTTTTTCATGCTTATTCTTTTTAAAAATACCAGGATCCATATTTTTTCGTACATAACTTGACTCTTCTTTTGACTTGAAAATCATGGGCAAGGTGTAAACCCGACAATCTTGAAATATCTCATTAAGATTAGCTCCATTAACCATGGCTCCATCAATTTGTCCTGATTCAACAAGGTCTATCATTATATTATACTTCATTACTTGCCTGGCAGGAGAAAAATTAAAAATGACTTTTTCATCAGTCTTATGGGAGATAATTTTAGAAGTTGCCTGCAATTCTTTATATATGGATGAATGTTCAGGCAGGATAGTCATTATATTGTATTCTTTTGAAATCGCCACATCAAAAGAATAAAGACAGATAGACAAAACAACAAATGCTAAGACTATAGATTTTATAAATCTCATCGACCACCTCCAACAAAATAGCCCCGTTTTAAAAGGGCAGGGAGTACGGTGAGATCGACTATTAAGGCAGAAATCATATTAAATGCCATAAAAATACCAAAATACCGGTTTGGGAGAAAGTTTGAAAAAACAAAAAGAGAAAATCCAAGCGCTAAAACAAAAGAGGTATATACAATTGCACGACCAGAAGTAGTAATTGTTTCATTAATTGCAGTAAAGGAATCTTGGCCATCTCTAGTGTTTTTTTGATACCTGGTAAGAAAATGTATTGTATCATCTACAGCAATTGCGATTGCAATGCAGGCTATCATAATCGTCGAAATATCAAGTGATATTTTAAGCCAGCCCATGAAGCCCAGGCAAAATATTATGGGTAAAATATTTGGAATCATAGAAAACAATCCCATGGGGACAGACCTAAAATAGATAATTAGAAGACAAGCTATAAAACAGATAGAAATACTTAGAGAGTTTATCATGCTTTTTATCAGTACCATTGATTGTGTAGCGTAAAGTTTTAAAGCACCGGTCACATGAAATTCAATTCTCTTATCAAGGTTGTTTTTCATAAACAATTCAAGTTTTGAAATAAGTTTCAATTGATCAGCAGTTCCCATTGCAGGTATTCGTATTGAAACTCTGGCATTACTATAATCATCTGTGATAAAGGGATCTATTAAGTGCGCTTGATCAGAGATGGAAAGATAAAAAAACCATTCGGCAATTCTACCTGAATCTTCCAGGATTCCCATCTTTTCATCTTCGTTGTCCGCTGATTTATTGTCAGTCTTTTTAATAAAATCTACAATAGAAAAAGATTTATCAATACCCGGGAATACCTTTAAAAAAGCATGAATTTTATCAAGCTCTTTTAATGCCCATGATTTTCTAAAATCACCGGGAATCCCCTTACAAAAAATTTCCAGAGTACTGAATCCTGATAACTTATCCTGAATAATATTCATCCCCTTGATAGACGGACTTGATTCTGGCAAATAATGGGAAATATGTGTTTCAGCTTTGAGTTGAAACAAGCCGATTATTGAAAATAAAGAGATTAGAATTGTTAGCAATCCTATTAAAAACCTATCCTTTTTAATAAACTGAGAAATGTTTTTCAATAAAATTGTTGTAAGACTGTGTAATTTCAAGTCAACTTTGCTGCTCTTTGGCATAGGAACTAATGAAAGGCCAATAGGAATCAGAAGTATACTCAAAAAATAGGCGGCCATAATTCCTGTTGCTGCTAATAATCCAAACTGACAAACAGATTCCAAATCGGAAAAAGCTAATGCTCCAAACCCTGCTGCAGTTGTTATAGACGTGAGGAAACATACAGGGATCATCTCTTCCATGGTAACTAAAATTGCTTCCTTCCTGCCAATATTGAGTGAGGTTTGTCCAAAGAAGTATGTTATTATGTGAATAATATCAGAAAGGCATACAACTGAAATCAGAGTCGGCAACATGACTGATGTTATACTTATCTCTCCACCTGCCCAAAAGAAAACTCCAAAAAGCCAGGTTAGAGATATACCAATTATTACAACAGGGATCATTACAACAGAGACAGAGCGAAAAACAGGTAACATAAGAAAAAGCATTACCAGCGGTGTCAGCCATAAGAATTTTAACAAATCTCCTATTATTAATTTTTTTGTGTCATCAGCTATGGGAGATAATCCGGTAAGAAAGACCCTGCCTTCTTCATATGTATTATTATTCAGAATTTCTCTAACACTGGTAACAGCCTTAAACCTTTCCTCAACATCGTGGGATTCATCAGAAAGCAGCATGTTGATTGTTGAAATCTTACCATCAGCAGAAATAAAACTTTTTACCCAGTCACTATTCAAAAGTGCAATTTCCCGTTTCTTTTCAAGATCCTCTTCAGTATATAAAATGTCTGGCAGAAACGGTTTGGCAATCAATTCACCATCTTTATAACTAAAATCAATTGCATTAGTGATAGATATAACATTTTTTACAGATTGAATTTTTGATATTTCATTTGTTAATTTCCGTATATAAGCAATATTCTTTTGTAAGAAAATATTATCTGATTCTATAACGACTACCATCAGTTCAGCTTCACCAAACTTTTCCCTGAACTGAGTAAGTAATTTAATCTCAGGGTCATCATCAGAAAGACCGACACGTAGATCTCGGGAAATTTTAATACCCTCTAATTGCCAGCCAAGAGAAACAGTAATCAGGAAAACAATAGCAAGAATAACCAACCTGTTACTTAATAAAAGATTGACTATTTTTCTATAATTTATCATTATTTTTTCATATTTGTTTTTGAATACTTTGCTGTGCATTTTTACCTCTTTTGATCATAAGAGGCAAAAATAATTTAGTAATTCCAGGAAATAGTTCTCCTATTTTTGCTAACATTCCCCTGTATTTTGGTATGCAGACCATTTCTGGCTTTTGTTTTAAAACCTTTTGAATAATAATTTGACTAACATGACCGGCATCAAGGAAAGCAGGACCAGCAAAAGCCATAGCAGCTTGTTCATCATACATGTTGGGGAAATTAAAGATGGGTGTATCTACAGCATCAGGGCAAACAACAGTTATAAAAACACCATGTTGTTTCAATTCCCTGGCTACAGATTTTGAAAAGCCTATTACAGCATATTTAGAACAACAATAGACAGACATTCCTGGAACAGGCAACATACCAGCCATTGAAGCAATGTTGATTATATGTCCTTTTTTTTGTTTTATCATGTGGCGGGAAGCGATTTTTGTTCCAAAAATAACGCCTTTAATATTTACATCTATCTGAGACTGAATGTCTTCCTGAGGCGTCTCATGTATCCAGGAAGCACGCATAATTCCTGATATATTCAATGCTACATCAATGGAACCAAGTGATGATACAGCCTTGGAAAAAACATCATCCCACTCACTATAATTTCTAACATCCAGTTTATGGATTGAGACACGATTTGACGGCCATTTTCTTTTTCTATACTCAGTTTCTAACTTGGCAATATCAATATCAGTAGCAAAAACCTTATGACCGTCATTAAGTAAAGATTCAGTGACCTCACAGCCTATCCCGCTAGCACTTCCAGTGATAAAAAAATTCTTATGCAAGGCACTCACAATCTGTTCCTATTATTATTTTCTCACGCTCTCGATGAACTCTCTGACTCCTTTTTCTGTGATTCCTGACGTTCTGTCATTTCCCTCGCAGACAGCTCCACGGACTCCGATTATATCAGGATCAATTTCAAAGACCTTATCCATATGGTCCTTTTTTATGGAACCTGCCAATGCGGTCTTCATCCCATGTTCTTTAGCAGTACCTATGAAATCTGCAAGTTCTTGCATAGATAGAGCATCAAATAAATTACTCCCGTCCTTCACTGCAGTATCAAGCATTGCTACATCACATCCGGAATCCTTGGCAGCTTTAACAATATCCATACATGGAACTCCGCCAAATTTGTTATAATCAGCATAACCACAGGCTACTTTGATAATATCATCACTTACCATCTTAATAGCTTTAACTGCACCACTCATCATTGCATAAGCATCATCATATGT
>JAGLLQ010000528.1 GCA_023140455.1 Desulfobacteraceae bacterium
TTGAGATTTTAAATGTATCTAAAGAAGATCTTTTAGATGATTTTGAGGATGCTCCCGAGATAATGAAATCTGGTCTATATAAGCAGGCATATACCGCTGAATATGGACAATTTGGTGGTCAACCCTATGGACTGATGGTTGGAAATTATGAATTCGGTCCAGGACCACAGGATATTTCTTTGCTGCAAAATGTTGCAGCGGTCTCAACTATGTCCCATGCACCGTTTATTGCTGCAGCAGGGTCAAAGTTTTTCGGTCTTGACAGTTTTGAGGGATTGCCAAACCTTAAAGATCTGAATTCTATCTTTGAAGGACCTCAATATGCTAAATGGCATTCTTTCAGAGAATCAGAAGATTCTCGGAATGTAGGATTAACCATGCCTCACTTTTTGCTGCGTCTTCCATATGGTCAGGACACTGTACCTGTTAAAAGTTTTGATTTTGCAGAAGATGTCACAGCAGGCAACAATGATTTCCTCTGGGGCAATGCAGCTTTTACTTTTGCATCCAGAATGACAGAGAGTTTTGGTAAATATCGATGGTGTGCCAATATTATAGGACCCCAGGGCGGCGGTGCTGTGGAAGATCTGCCATTATATCAATACGAGTCCATGGGCAGTATTGAAACAAAAATTCCTACAGAAGTAATGTTATCTGAAAGAAGAGAATTTGAACTGGCTGAAGAAGGATTTATAGGGCTTACCATGAGAAAAGGCAGTGACAATGCTGCATTCTTTTCTGGAAATTCAGTACAGAAACCAAAAAACTTCGGCAATACTGAAGAAGGAAAAGCTGCTGAACTCAATTATAAGCTGGGTACACAACTGCCTTATAATTTTGTGGTTTCAAGACTCGCCCACTATATGAAAGTTATTCAGAGGGAAAATATTGGAACATGGAAAGAGAGAAGCGAGCTTGAAGATGAACTGAATAATTGGATCAGGCAGTATGTTTCTGATCAGGAAAAACCCGGAGCAAGTGTCAGAAGCAGACGTCCTTTGAGAAAAGCCGAGATAGCAGTCTCTGATGTTCCCGGTGAACCAGGATGGTACAGCTGTTCATTAAAGCTTCAGCCGCACTTTAAATATATGGGCGCGTCGTTTACTCTGTCCCTTGTAGGAAAACTTGATAAAACATAAATTCTATTAAAGGAGAAAAACACCATGGCAATGACATCGTATTTAAAAATTACCGGGAAAGAACAAGGTGAATTAATGGGTGATTGCACACAGGCAGGCAGAGAAGACCTGATTATGGTATATGGTTTTGACCATAAAGTTGAAATCCCAAGAGACCCGCATTCAGGTCTTCCAACAGGGCAGAGAATTCATCAGCCCTATGAAGTAACTATAACTAAAGGCAAATGCTCTCCTCAGCTTTTCCAGGCTTGCTGTACAGGTGAACAAGTAGATACCGAGCATAAATTTTTTCGTATTAACGATAAGGGAAAAGAAGAACATTACTTTACCATTAAACTTACCAATGCCATTATAGTGGAAATGCGGGAATTTAACCCTTTAACCTTTCTTGAAGCGACAAAACCCTATCAGGATATGGAAATGATCAGGCTTACCTATGAAACAATCGCATGGACCCAGGAAATTGATGGTGTGGAATCAGAGGATTCATGGAAAAGCCCGAATGAATAAATGATTATTAAACAATAATACTATTTTGAGAACATGGAGGAAAAGTTTGATTTAACCTCCATGTTCTTAAGGATTATGCATGTTTGAACTGACTCTGTTAGAACGTATCAAGGCCCTTGAATCAAAGAAAACCAGGGCCGGAAACAACCCTGTTGAAGTTGAAACAAGGTCTATAATGATTCATTTGAATAAATTATTAAACACTAACAGAGGAAGTGTCCTGATTGCCCGTGATTTTGGTATGCCGGATATGACAGCCTTTTCCAGTGAAGGAATTGCAGGTACTATGGAAAAGATTGCAAAAGCAGTTATTGAGCTTGTAAGGAAATATGAGAAAAGACTGTCAAAGATAAAAGTTAAAATAGAATCTGATAAAAGTGATGTATTAGCAATTTTTTTCACACTTGAAGGGGGCCTTTCACGGCATGATAATGTTCCGGTTTTTTTCCAGGCAACAGTAAAACCTGGAGGTAGAATCATAATAACACGGTAAAGGAAAATTAGATAAGGGAAGACCAATTGTACAATAAATACTATCAGCATGAATTGTTTAAATTAAGGGAGCTTGCAAAAGAATTTGCAAAGGCGCATCCTGCTGCAGGACCCATGTTAAGCAGCGAATCTGTTGATCCTGATGTCGAACGCCTGCTTGAAGGTACTGCTTTTTTAACAGGTCATCTACATCATAAAATTGATGATGATTTTCCGGAAATAATTCACGGGTTAATGGATATTGTTTATCCGCATTATTTAAGACCGGTTCCAAGTATCTCGATTATGTCTTTTGCACCAAAACCTTCTCTTATTGAAACTATAAAAGTTCCATCTGGTACTTTTTTATCCTCAAAGGAGAGAAACGGCATAAAATGCATGTTCCAAACATGCTTTGATCTTGATGTTCATCCCTTGAGAATCAGGTCAGCAAAAACATATGCTCAAGAAAAAGAATATAAAATTACTCTTTCCTGTGATCTTAGAGGGATTTCCCTGCCTCAATGGAATCCTGACAATATATCCTTTTTCCTTTCCGGATCATATTCAAAAACATCTGATCTTTTTGCCTGTTTTACACAATTTGTTTCAAAGGTTAAAATTATATGTCAAAATCAAACCGAACCATATGTTTTGGCTGAAGCTGATTTTAAGCCCCTTGGTTTTGATAAGGCTAATTCTCTTTTTTCATATCCTTCCCAATCTTTTTCAGGTTTTTCACTTTTGCAGGAATATTTCATCTTCCCACAGAAATTTTTATTTTTTGAATTATCTGGTTTAAAGAACTGGAAAAATAAATCAAATAGCAATCAATTTGATATTGTATTTGAATTTAATGAACCATCTTTTGATTTCCCTGAGGTATCAGCAGATAATTTTTCTTTGTTTTCGGTCCCGGTAGTCAATTTTTTTCCATTTGAAGCTGAACCTGTTGTTATGGATCATTCAAAGGAAAAAATCAGGGTAAGACCATCATCCAAGACAGGAAACGGATATCAGATATATAGTGTGGATAAAGTAATAGGATACACTCAGGGAAGTGTTAAGCCTATTAACTATATTCCCATGGATTATTTTTCTTTTGATACCCAGGATAAGTCTTTTTATAAGGCATCAAGACAGGTTTCTCCTGTTACCAATACATATGAAGTTTATTTAAATTTAACCTATGCAAAAGAAAAAACCGAATATAAACAGGAAACCCTGACTATTGATCTGACATGCACTAATGGTACAGAACCTGAGCAGCTAATGCCCGGAGATATCTGTGAACATACTTCAAATTCACCCGAGCTTCTTAATTTTAAAAATATTACAGCACCAACAACAAATGTAGAACCTCCTTTGGAAGGGGACACTCTTTGGCGGCTTTTGTCACATATGTCCTTAAATCTGCTCTCATTAAAAGGCGCCCAGAGTTTGAGAGAAATGCTCCAGCTTTATATTTTTCAGGACAGCAGAGATAAAGGAATGGTCACGGCAAATCTTAAACGTATACATGGTATCTCAGATTTTACGATAGAGAAGGAAGACAGACTTATTAAAGGAATGGTTGTCAGAGGTGAAAAAATCACTATTACCCTGAGCAAAGATGGATTTGCATCCCTGGGGGATGTTGCTGTGTTCGGGTCGGTTATTGATGAATTTTTTTCAAGATACAGCAGTATAAACAGTTATACCAGACTAATTGTTAATGAAACTATTTCAGGAGAATCCTTTTCATGGTTACCGAGAATCGGGGACAAACATCTGAAATAATAGACAGGCTGATAGCAAAGAGTTCTACTTTCTCTTTTGTGCAGGCAGTCAGGCTGTTATTAAAAGATATTTCCTCTCATAAACTCTATGATGGTCATGAAATAACCCAAAATGAAGCTTTAGAAAAATATATAAGGATAAGACCTGAACTCTCTCTAGGATTTCCCGGAACTGATATTACTAAAGTTGAAAGATCAGAATTTGATCCGGATCAGTTTTTAATTACTGCTACATTCTTAGGATTATATGGTTCATCAACACCGCTTCCTACATTTTATACAGAAGACCTAATCGAAGAGCTTAATGATGGAGAATCCATAAAACGTGATTTTATAGATATTATTAATCATGCTATCTATCCTCTGTTTTTTAAGATCTGGAGCAAGCATCGTCTTTTTTATAAAATATGTGAAGAAAATGACGAATCAATAATTAATTTAATTTATTGTTTTCTTGGTCTTGAAAATAAAGAACTGCGGGAAGATATCTATAATATTGAAAAATATTTCAGATATGCAGGATTAACAATGCAGTTTCCAAGGTCTGCTGAAGGATTGGGATCTATCCTTGAAGACTGCTTTAATCTAAAAAACCAGATACAGGTAAATCAATGTGTTCCACGAAAAGTGCCTATTCCCAATGATCAACATTCTTTTTTAGGTGTGTCAAGCTGTACATTGGGAGAAGATTCTGTCATAGGGAAAGTTATAAATGATATCAGCGGGAAATTTCAGGTGCATATTTCAGGTGCAGATACTGATATTCTGCATTCTTTACTCCCTGATAAACAAAGGTTTATGGAATTTAAACAGATGGTGAATTTTTATGTGAATCAGCCCCTTGATTGGGAGCTTGTTATTGAACTTGATAGTGAAAAGCTTGAAACCACCCAGCCAGGCAATAATAATTGGTCACACTTAGGCTGGAATACATGGTTAGTTTCTGAAAACAAAGGTTCCGGCAAAGCTCAAACCTGTTTTCATTAAAAAGAATTAATATACAGGAGGATAATAATGGTAAATGTAGACACAAAATCTTTACTACTTCATTTGAATGATTTTTGTACCAATACTTTGCAGACAGGAGCTGGATTATGTGTTGCAAGAACACATTATGAGGTATCAGTTGAACATTTTATCCTTAAACTCCTTGAAGATTCCAGATCAGATCTTTCAATGATATTTCAGCAGTTTGAGATTGAACCGGGAGCTGTGCAGAAGAAAATTGAAGCTGCTTTGGAAGAATTTAAAGCCGGAAATTCCGGCAAGCCTGTTTTTTCACCAAGGCTTCTTGATCTTTTTCAGGATGGGTGGATGATTGCGTCCATTGAGTTAGAAGAGAGAAAAATCAGATCAGGGGCTATATTGCTTGCTATTTTGGAAAGACCCCTATCCTATATCACAGGTAACTATGCCGACCTTTTAAAAAAGATTAATAAAGATACGTTAAAGGAACAATTTTGGGGTATTACCAAAGGCTCAGCCGAGGCTTTATCTACAAAAGAGCAGGCTGCTGCCACAGGACCTGCGGCCCCTGCCAAAGGTGGAGAGAGTTTTATTTCCCGTTTTTGTAATGATTTTACTGAAAAAGCCGAACAGGGTGGGATTGACCCTGTTTTTGGAAGAGATGAGGAGATCCGGCAGATTATTGATGTCCTTGCAAGACGAAGAAAGAATAATCCTATCTGTGTTGGTGAACCAGGAGTTGGGAAAACGGCTGTTGTTGAAGGACTTGCCTTAAGAATTATTGAGGATGATATTCCTGATGTGCTTAAGAATGTAACCCTTTTGGAACTTGATATGGGGCTTTTAGAAGCTGGAGCCGGGATGAAAGGTGAGTTTGAGAATCGGCTTAAGGGAGTTATTAATGAAATAAAATCATCAGAATCTCCGGTTATATTATTTATTGACGAAGCTCATACACTTATCGGTGCAGGTGGAAGTGCCGGTGGCGGAGATGCTGCAAACCTTTTAAAACCAGCTCTTGCCAGAGGTGAATTGCGTACAATTGCTGCAACTACCTGGGGTGAGTATAAAAAGTATTTTGAAAAAGACCCTGCACTTGCCAGAAGATTTCAGCCCATAAAACTTGATGAGCCAAGTGTGGAAGATACAGAGCTTATACTAAGAGGTTTAAAACCAGGGTATGAGGATGCTCATAAAGTCATAATAACAGAAGGTGCTGTAAAAGCAGCAGCAGAATTTTCCGACCGCTATATTACAGGAAGATTCCTTCCTGATAAGGCGATTGATCTCTTAGATACAGGATGTGCCAGGGTAAAAATCAATTTATCTACAAAACCACCAAGCCTTGAAGATAAAGAAAGATCCATACAGGCATTTGAAAGAACAAAAGCAGCAATGGAACGGGATCAAGACAATAATATGGATATTGATGCTGATGAGTATGATATTATTTTGAATTCTATTACAGAATTTACATCCCAGGCTGATGGAATAAGAGATGCCTGGGATAAGGAAAAAGAAGCTGCACAGGTAGTACTTGATTTGAGAAAGGAGCTTGGAGAAGCTGACAGGGAAGATACAAAAGCAATAGATGAACTTAAAGCAAAGCTAAATGATGCAGATAAACAGCTTGCTGAAACACAGCAGGATGATGCGCTTATGCAGCTTGAAGTCAATGCTGATGTTATTGCCCGGGTTGTTTCCGACTGGACTGGAATACCTTTGGGCAAAATGATTAAAGACGAAGCAGAAAACATTGTAAATCTTGAGAAAAAGCTGGGTGAACGGGTCAAGGGTCAGGATCATGCACTTGCTGCTATTGCAGAGGTAATTAGAGCCTCCAAGGCAGGTATTAAAGATCCAAACCAACCCATAGGTGTTTTCCTGCTTGCAGGACCAAGTGGTGTTGGAAAAACAGAAACCGGACTTGCAATTGCCGATACTCTTTTTGGAAGTGAAAAAAATAGTGTTACCATCAATATGAGTGAGTTCCAGGAAAGCCATACGGTCAGCCGTTTGATTGGCTCTCCTCCCGGATATGTAGGTTATGGTGAAGGTGGTATGTTAACAGAAGCAGTCAGGCAGAAACCATATTCTGTTGTTCTTTTAGATGAGGTTGAAAAAGCCCATCCGGATATTTCAAATCTCTTTTATCAGGTCTTTGATAAAGGTGTACTCACAGACGGAGAAGGCAAAGAAATAAGTTTTAAAAATACTGTAATTATTTTAACAAGCAACCTTGCAACAGACATCATTCAGGAAATGACACAGGATGAAGCAGAAGAAGAAATTGATATTGATGTACTGACATCTGCAATAAGACCCATGCTCTCAGAATATTTCAAGCCAGCTCTCCTTGCACGAATGAATATACTTCCCTTTGTAAGTCTTAATACAGAGGCAATGGCTTTGATTGTCAAACTCAAACTAAATAAAGTCAAAAAAACCCTGATGGATAATAACAAGATTACTTTAAATTATTCAGACAGAGTCCTTGAGCAGATTACAGCAAGGTGTACTGAGGTTGAAACAGGAGCCAGAAATATCGATTATATTTTAAATGCCAATATATTCCCAAGAATATCAAGGGAGCTGTTAACAAAGATGAGTTCAGGTGATATGCTGTCTGAAATCCTCCTTGACATTGATGATAATGAAGAATTTACAATAGATTTTACAATATAATCATTTTTTAGCTCAGGGTAGGTTTAAGACAGGTTTGGTTTTTTTAAAAAAGGAGCCTTTTATGCAGAAAAGAGTTTGGATTACATCAATGTCAAAGGAAAAAGAGCAGATCACCCAATTACTTCAGCTGGGGAAAAAATACGGACTTGCTCCGGATGGACATTTCTGGGTGGATGACCTTGAAAAAATGGCATGGCAAGCACCTCTGGAAAACTTGATTGCAAAAGAGACATCCTTATGGGTAATAGCTGCAAGCCAAAAGGATTTTGAAACAGAATCTGTTAAATATGGTCTTTCTCTTCTTTGCCTTTCCATGCAGAATGTAAAAGGTATTGGTTTCCCTATTATATTTATTTCTTCTGATGATTCATTAAAACTGGAGAATCTTCCTACGCCCTTTCAAGGTGCTGAAATCTATGGTCTAAATAATAAATCCCTTGGTGCAAAAATGACTGCAAGGGCTAACACACCGATTAAGAAGATCAAATCAGAATACCGGATTAATATCCATGCAAATCAGGGTTATGGTATCTGGTATGAGTTTGGTCCTGCAAAGGGTGAAACATGGAGCGGGGTACTAGCCGGAGGATTGAAATCTGAAGTTAATGCACATGGTGTGGGACCTTCAGGTTCCCTGCCTTTGAAGACTACTCTGGAATATCAGATGCAGGGCCTTAAACTTGAGTTGGGAGAAGATAAATATTCAGCCTGGGCAGTGAAAAACAATATTGATGAAAATCAATCCTATTATGTAAGGTTTGCTGATAGCCCTGGCAATGTTTTATTTGGACAATTGCCTGATGAGGCAAATGAAGCAGATTTTCATATGTTGAAATTATAACTTATTTTGGAGTAAAACAATGTCCTTATTAACTAAAAAGAAGTATTCTTTTACCTCCACAGGAATGGATAAAGAAACATTTACTGTGGTTAGTTTTAAAGGTTTTGAAGCCATTTCCAAGCCATATAAGTTTGATGTATTATTAGTTTCTGAAGATACAAATATAGACCCTTTAAAGGTTTTGCAAAATCCTGCTGTTTTTACAATTCATCGTGATGAAGAAGATGATGTGAAATTTAATGGAATATTGATGCAGTTTGAAGAGACTCAGGAATTTGACGGATATCTTTTTTTTAAGGCAGTGCTGGCTCCAAAATTCTGGTGGCTTTCTTTGACTCATCACAACCAGGTATTCTTAGAGTTATCTGTTCCTGAAATTATAGAACATGCCCTGAAAGACGGAGGATTGAATCCGGGAGTTGATTTTTCTTTTAATTTGATTAATCAATA
This sequence comes from Desulfobacteraceae bacterium, assembly GCA_023140455.1. The sequence continues at coordinate 8,841 of JAGLLQ010000528.1, forward strand.
CCAACCCCATGAATATATCTGCCAATATGATGAATCTCATTTTAATTTTGCTTCAAGATGGGCTGAACGGGAAGGCATATACTATTTCTTTGAACAGACTCCAACCGGCGAGAAGATAATTTTTACTGATAGTAAAATGGAGCATAAAGATTTACTGCTGGGTAAAGACTTAATTTATATGCCGCTGTCAGGGCTTGATTCGCTTCATACAAAAGAAGTTGTACAAGGCTTTATTTGCAAACATAATATGCTGCCCCAAAAGGTATATTTAAAGGACTATAATTATCTTAAACCCTCTTTTTCCATAGAGGGCATGGCAGATGTTGATGAGAACGGCAGAGGTGAAAATTATGTTTACGGTGTGCATTTTGATACACCTGAAGATGGAAACAGGCTTGCTCAAATAAGAGCTGAAGCTCTTATTTGCAGGAAGTCAGTTTTTCATGGAGAAAGTTCTGTTCCTTTTATAGTTCCCGGCTATACATTTGATCTTAATGATCATTATAGAGATGTATATAATAGAAAATATCTTGTGAGTGAGGTTACCCATGAAGGGCATCAGGCAGGTTATCTGATTTCAGGGCTAACTCCTGCTATTGAACCAAGAGATGAGCAGATGTTTTACTCCAACACCTTTACTTCTATTTATTCAGATGAACAGTTCAGAGCAGAGCATTTAAGTGAAAAGCCAAAAATATCCGGTACCATTAATGCAAAAATAGATGCTTCAGGCAGTGGTGAGCATGCTGAGCTGGATGAGTATGGTAGATACAAGGTAATCCTGCCCTTTGACAGGAGCGGTCGATCCGGTGGTAAAGCCTCAGCCTTTTTCAGAATGATGCAGCCTTCGGCAGGTCAGAATCAAGGCATGCATTTCCCTCTGCATAAAGGAACAGAAGTACTTCTTACGTTTATTGACGGTAATCCTGACAGACCTGTAATAGCAGGAGCTATGCCTAACCCTGAAACATCAAGTCCTGTTACTGATGAAAATCAGACCAAATCAATTATTAGAACTGGCAGAAGTCCTGTTGACCATTCTGTTGGCGCCGCTAGCGTAAAAAGCAATTTAAAAAAAATAAAAAAGAATAGAGGTAATATAGCAGACAACAAAGGTGATATTTCAGAGATTAAAAATAATTTTATTGAGCTTGATGATGGTGCTGGAAATGAGCGCATAATAATTCATTCAGATGGTGACTTGTGGTTTGAAGCTCGAGACAGATATACGGAGTATACTATTGGTGGTCCGGCAGATAGAGGTAAAGTTCTAACTGAGGTTCAATATCTTTGGGACAAGTTTAATGCAGCAAGCCCGGACTTTGCCCCTACCGGCATGCAAGTGTATGGCTATGCATCTGTAGTAGGAGCCGGGACTACAGCTTCCACAACTGATATTTCTTCGATGCAAAACCTGGCAAAAAAAGGGAAAGTTAAACTTGTAAAGGGAGACACCTTTAACACCCAGGAAGGTAATATCTATGATTTTGGAGGATACTGGAATTATAATCTTGGCAATTGTTATGTAGAAGAGCATCTCGATCAGCAAGCTGCACTTAATACCATCACTTCCCAGGATTTGCTGGATGTCGGAGGTCCTGACTGGACCGAGGTTGACTGGGATAAAGCCGTGGGGCCGCCGCCGGTTCCGGATCCAAATGACGATGATCTTGCACAGGAGGAAGCAATTGAAGCTGACGACCTGAAAATAGGTGGGGCTGATGACTGGGAAAAAGGTACTGCTGCCGGCAGTTCCACAAATGTATGGGTCAATAAGCAATACGGACGATCTTACAGTTACTCAGAAGTTGATTCCATTGATGTAAATAAAGGAGATACCCTTAACATCAAACATGTCGGTAAAGATGTTGATGTTGTATTCAGAGGGTCAGGTAAGATAAAGTCGTGGATCTGGGCTGGCAATGTACCAACAGCCGAGAAAGATGAAGACGGTAATGATGTGACAGTAAATCATTATACTGTAAAGCAAAGAAAATGGGGGAGTGACGGGAGATTAACTTTAAAGAGTCAGACAGATGCTAAAACAGGTATCACAACTGAGACAAAGTGGAATAAATTTACAAAACAAATGATGTCTGATACTGCAAAAGATTTAAAGAGTGGTGTCACCTCTGTGCATAAATATTGTCAGGACACTGGAAATGAAATTGCGTACAGCAGTGTTCACCAGGGTGCAAATTCAGTTCACAGCTTTAATTTCAACTGGGCCAATACAGCCAAAGCCTCCTTTAATTTTGCCGCAGGAGCTGCATTCTCTTTTAATGCATCGGAGCAGTTCAAAATAGCCATGAATATCTCAGCAAGCCAGTCCTTAAACTTAAGCCTGGCAGGTGATATCAAATTGAACTTTAAAGGTGGTTTCAATGCAGACTTTACATTCCCATTGTTACTACCACCAATTGGCCTCATTTCATTCAAAATGGACATGAGTGGTTTAGCCATGAGCTTAGATGGTTCGGGCTTTTCTGCTAAGGCCTTTGGCGTTGATTTAAAAGCAAAGAAAACTAGTGCAGATATAGTAGCAGAAGGCTTATTAAAGATAGATTCTACTCATCAATTTAAACTGGCAAAAAAAGGAATAGATTTAGCAGTAATAGGCTTGGATCTTAAAATGTAATAATAAACTAAACCATAAATTTAAATTTAATAAAGAAAAGTTGAATGAAAATCCCATGAGAATCTATAGACCACTTCAAATAAGTTTTAATCACCAGGTTTTGGAGCAAAGCAGGAAGTTTTATTTTACAGCTTCAGCAACTCTTGGTATTGATCTTCAAACAGGCGGTGAGCTTCTTGACCTTAATTATCTGAAAGATGTATTTGAGGGAATGGGGGAAAATGCTCTACCTGATATGGGTATGCCAAAACCCAATGGTGAATTTCTTGTTTCAGGAAGTTTTTTTGCACCAGATAATAAGGCAGTTACAGGTGGAGAAGTGATGGTTAGGCTGGGTGAATATGAGAAAAAATTGATTGTTTTTGGTCAAAGAAAATGGGAAGCAGGTTTACCATCAAACCCTCAAGAGATAACATCCATGCCTCTTGATTTTATCAGAGCCTTTGGTGGAGAAGGATATGAGAAAAATCCAGATGGTATTGGCTTTAATGATGGTTTACTCCCCTGCATAGAAAATCCTAGACATCTTGTTGCATCCAAAACTGACAAGCCTGAGCCTGCAGCTTTTTCTCCACTTTATCCCATGCTTCCCCAGAGAATGAAATATCAGGGGACATATGATTCAGATTATAAGAAAAAATATTTCCCGGGATATCCTGAGGATCATGATTGGAAATTTTTTATGTGTGCATCTCAAGATCAATGGATAAAAGAGTTTTTCACAGGCGATGAAGCTTTTACTCTTTATCATATGAATCCAGATGTACCCAAAATTGAAGGGAACCTGCCAGGACTTGTTGCCCGATGTTTTATTAATCAAATAAAAGAGAACAAGGAAACATTTGCAGAGCTTACTTTAAACCTTGACACTGTCTGGTTTTTTCCTGAAAAAATGTTGGCACTAAAGATTTTTCGGGGTGTTATAGAAGTTGAAGATGATGAGGCAGAAACAATTAATGATGTTCTTTGCGCATATGAAGACAAATCAGAACCAGCACGCTCAATGGAATATTATAGGAAAGCTTTTGAAAAGCGGAAACATAGTGAAGATGCTTTGTTAACGAATTTGAATACTCAGGATCTGATTCCCGATGGTCATAAATCAGCAATGGAACTTTTAATGGAAACAGGGCTTGCCAATGCAGATGATGAGGAGAACGCTCTAATAAAAAATATGGATGCAAAGGCAGATATCATGAGAAAAAAGGCTGATGATGATATAGAAAAAGCCATTCAGCAGTCTGAAGACAATATGAAGAGTATTGATATTCCTGATGAAGGCAGGGTTGATATTCGCAAGATGATAAAAGAGCCATCAGATACTAAACTTGATCCAGATGTTGAAAAATTAAATCAAAAACTTGAAGCAATTTTACCAGGAATTACTGCTAATGATCCAAAAAAACTTGAGTTGAAAAATTTTTCTTTTGATAAAATTGATGAACTTACAGATGTTTTTGATGAATTTTCAGATAAAAAAAAAAAAGCAGCAAAAGATCTTGCTAAAGAAGAGATACAAAAAGTTAAAGAGCAACTGAGAAATCAGATTGAATCTATTGATAACCAGATAGAAAATATTAAGGGGAAAAAAGGCTCCGGAGATTTATCCCAGGTAGATTCACTGGAAAACACAAAAAAGCAAACCATTGAGAGTCTTAAACCTTTTGAGAAGATTGATCTGGATGGGAAATTAAAGGCATCAAAAGGTCCGCTTCCTCGAATTGATATTGAACAAATAAAAGCGCAAAGTCAGCAAATCGATCCCAGAATAGTAGACGCAATGCAGCATTTTCAATCAATGAAAGCAACAGGAGCCGAGGAAAAAACAATTAAGGCTATGGAAAAACAGATACAAGAGACAATGGAAAGCTTTACAAACCAGTTGGATAAAAGGCTGCAAGATGCTGAAGAGGGATTTAAAGAAGGTTATATACTGAGTGCTCATTTTATGGGCGATGGTCTTTCCCCCCACAAAGATTCTTTAGACAACATAAAAAAACAATTTCTTGATGCTGTTTCAAAGGGCGAAAATGTGTCTGGAAAAGACTGGGCATGTATTGACCTTGCAGGAGAGAATATAGATGGCATAGATTTGAGCGGAGCCTTTCTTGAGCAGGTCAATTTCAAAGATGCAAGCCTGAAAGGAGTAAATTTTTCTGGAGCTATTCTGGCAAGAGCAAATTTTGAAGATGCTGACCTTTCAAAAGCAAATTTTGAAAAAGCAAATGTGGGAGGTGTCAGTGCATTAAGGGCAAATTTCACCCAAGCAAATTTGAAATTGGCAAAACTTTCCAAAGGTGACTTTTCAGAGGCTAATTTCACAAATGCAAATCTTGAAGAAATTGAATCTTTAGAAGTAGTTATTACAAGTGCAAACTTTACAAAAGCGCATATGCCAAAGATCAATTTTATTGAAACAAAAATTGATGGAGCCAAATTTATTGAAACTGATATTAATACCTCCAGCTTTCTCAAATGTATTGTTACTGAAAGTGACTTTTCTTCAAGTTTGATGGGATCATGCGCATTTGTTGATTCACATTTAACAA
>JAGLLQ010000529.1 GCA_023140455.1 Desulfobacteraceae bacterium
ATTATGAGAATAGTAACAAGACCGGATTTTGATGGAATTGTATGTGCAGTTTTTATAGAACAGGCAGAGAATATTACAGAGCCTGTGCAATGGATTGAACCTGGAGATGTCCAGCAGGGCACAGCAGAAATTAAGCCTGGCGATATCATGGCAAATTTGCCCTATGATGAAAGATGCTCTATATGGTTTGATCATCATATTTCAAATGTGCCTGTTTTTAAAGTTGAAGGGTCATTTAAAATAGCTCCTTCAGCAGCTGGAATTGTCTATGAATATTATAAAGAAAAAGGACTGTTACAAAGAAATTATGATGAGCTTGTAGAGCAGACAGACATAATTGATGCAGCAGAGCTTACTAAAGATCAGGTACTTAATCCTGAAAAATATCCGTATATACTTCTTTCCATGACTGTGAAAAATAAAGATGAGTCTGATCTTCCATACTGGAATAAGCTTGTCTCTTTATTAAAGCATGTGCCAATCAAAGATATTCTGGAAGATAAAGAAGTAAAGAAAAGAGCAGAGAATATCCTGAAAGAAAATATTGCTTATGAGAAATATCTTAAGGAATATACAAAAATTCATGGGAATATTTCAGTAACTGACTTTAGATCTTTTGATAAATCTCCTTCCGGCAACAGATTTCTTACATATCATCTTTTCCCTGATACTATTGCAAGTATTACAATAAGAAATAAATATAAAAATAAAAATCAGATTCTTTTAAGTATTGGTAAAAGTATTTTTAATAACAAAAGTAATGTAAATATTGGAAAGCTTCTCTCCGGATATAATGGAGGGGGGCATGATGGAGCAGGCGGCTGTACTCTTGATATTGAATCAGCTAATAAAGACATTGAAAAGATAATTAGTATAATGGTGGAAGATAGAGCAGTTTAATAACTGATTTACCCTGGCATTAACTTGACATTTTTAACATAATTATTAAATTTTCTAAGTATTACTGTATGATTATAATTGTTAGGATATAAAAATGAATATAGTTTCTATCGTCGGAAAATCCGGCTCAGGTAAAACAACGCTTTTAGAGAAATTGATTAAGAGGTTAAAAGAAAAAGGATACATTGTCGGGACTGTAAAGCATACTCATAAAGGCTTTCACATGGACAAAAAAGGCAAGGACTCCTGGCGGCACAGAAATGCTGGTTCAGATGCAACCCTTGTTATAGCTCCAGGAATAGTCGCACTTGTAAAAGATGAAGAACTTGAATTAATAGAAGAGATACAGCACTATTTGTCTGATATGGATATTGTCCTGGTAGAAGGGTTTAAGAAAAAGCAACTGCCTAAAATTGAGGTTTTTAGAAATGCGGACAGACATGAAGCGCCATTATGCATGAATGATGAAAATCTGGATGCTTTTGTTACTGATTCAGATTATGCTCCTGATGTCCCAAGATTTGGTTTAGAAGATATTGATGCCATAACTAAATTTATTGAAAAACAATATTTAAAAGTTTAAATGATTAAAAAGGATTTAATATATTTAAAAGAAATTTTTTTTCAATATACAAATAATTTTATTTTAAATGATGATAAACAAAAATTACAGA
>JAGLLQ010000053.1 GCA_023140455.1 Desulfobacteraceae bacterium
CCAGGGAAAATAGTTATCCACCATGATCCTGAAAAAATATAATCAAATCCTGATTTAATAAGAGAACCAAGAGAAGGTTTTGTTACAGGCATGCCTAAACCAAGAAAAGATAAGGCAGCCTCACTCATAATTGCATTGGCAACCTGAATAGTTGAGATTACCATCAATGAGGTGAGAGAATTAGGCAAGATATGCCTGACCATTATTACAGGTTTTGATAATCCAATGACTTTTGCAGCTTCAACGTATTCCTTGTTTTTCTCTCTCATTACAGAAGCTCGAATAGTTCTTGCGTACATTGGCCATTCAGCAAAGCCAATGATCAATATTAAGAGCGGGACAGCAAGCTGTTCATATCTGCCGATTCCAAAAACCATTTGAAAGATAGCACCAACCAATATTGCAAGCATGAGGTAAGGAAATGAAAATTGAATGTCAGCAATCCTCATGAGCATTGCATCGGTTTTGCCGCCAAGATAGCCGGCTGATAATCCAACCATAATACCCATCATTGCCTGAAGAAAGACTGCTCCCATACCTATCATTATTGATGTTCGAAGACCATATAACATGGTTGAAAGCATGTCTCTTCCCATATTATCGGTTCCCAAAGGGAAAGCTTTTTCGCCTTCATCATCCCAGCAAGGGGGAATTTCAGAATTCATAATATCTATATTATTGGCATCATAGGGATCCATCGGGGAAATCCATGGTGCTGTAATTGCAAGGGTAAAAAAGATTACAATAGCAATAAAGCTTGCCATGGCAACCTTATCCCGTTTAAAACTATAGAAAAAATATGATTCTTTAAATTTTTGTAGTGAACTTTTCATTTTGTCCCTGTGATTCTGACTGTGGGATTGATGAATCCATAAAAGATATCAACCACAGTATTTACAAATACAAATACACTTGCCACAACAACCAGATATGCAATTAAAAGTGAGATATCTGCCCGCTGTATTGCTTCTAAAAACATAAATCCCATGCCCTGCCATTGGAAAACAGTTTCTGTAAGGATTGTGAAGGCAAACATAATACCAATTTGCAGTCCAAAAACTGTAACAACAGGCAATAATGTATTTTTGAAAGCATGAACAAGCCAGATACGCATGGGGGCGAGTCCTTTTGCCCAGGCATATTTTATATATTCTGTTTCAAGTACTTCCATCATTTCAGATCTTATAAGGCGGATATATAACGGAAGCATGATAGAAGCAAGAGATACACAAGGAAGAATAAGGTGCATTAATCCATCTATGGTTAAAAAGCCTGATTTCCAATAACCATTATTAAAGAGATCAACAGTTTCACCTCTGCCATAGGATGGCAGCCAGCCAAGGGTCACGGCAAAAAGAAAAATAAGCATAATTGCCGTTAAAAATACAGGTATGGAAACACCAAGTGTCGAAAAACTCATAATAAATCTGGAAAATATACTTCTTGGTTTTAATGCCGCATATACACCTAAGGGCAGGGATATCAAAATAATTAATAAAGCAGCACCTAAAACCAGTTCAATGGTAGCAGGAGCATGCTTTAATATAACTTCAAGGCAAGGTTTCCTGTAAATTAAAGATGTACCGAGATCACCGTGAAGGGCATTCCCTACAAACCTTGTGTACTGAGTAAGAAAAGGATCATTTAAACCAAGCTTATCAGCTACTGCTGCTCTTTCTGCCGGGGTGACTCTTTCTCCGACAAGATCTCGGACAGGATCGCCAATACTACTTTTAATTGAAAATCCTATCAAGCTGATTACCAGCATAACCATAATCGTCTGAATAGTTCTTCGTATAATAAATGCAAACATAAGTTTATCTTGTATTGTATTAATTTTGAAAACCAGGGGCTAAGTTATTAACCCCTGGTTTTTAATATAAATTTCTTTTTCAATTCTTTTCTTATTTAATTTTGAGGTCTCCAAAATAAGGAAAGTTCATTGAGTTAAGAACAGGTTTGATTTTAACATTCTTTTGTGCGCCATAGGCGTGATTTTGCCAGTGGTATGGTACGAATGCAGCATCATCATAAAGAATTTGCTCAATTTCCTGAAGTATTGCAGCTCTTTTTTTAAGATCAATTTCAGACTGTGCAGCAATAGTCAGTTCATCAATTTTTTTGTTGCAGTAGCCGCTGTTGTATTGTCCCATTCCAGTTTCTTTATCAAAGCACATTACAAGGAATTCAGAAAAGTTTCCAGAATCTTCAGTATCTGAATGCCAGCCAATCATCATCATGTCAGCAGCTCTTGCATCAAATTGATCCCAATACTGAGCTTTTGGCATGGTTTTAAGGTTAACTTTTATACCAATTTTTGCAAGCATCTGAGCAGTTGCTTCAGCAATTTTAGCATCATTAACATAGCGGTTATTTGGAGCCATCATAGTAATTTCAAAACCATCAGCATAACCAGCTTCAGCCATTAGAGCTTTTGCTTTTTTAAGATTAAATCTAGGTTTGAGGCTTTTTTTGTATCCCTGGTAACCTGGAGGGCTCTGCTGAGCAGCAGTCTCTACAGTTCCCTTCATGATTTTTTTAACAATACCGGCATTATTAATTGCATAAACAACAGCATTACGAACTCTGGCATCTTTAAAAGCTTCAACTCGATTCGGGTTCATCTGAAATGTAATAATACGACCACCATTGATTGTAACAAGCTGGGTCCTTTTATCAGAATCGACTCTTGCATAATCCTGTGGAGGAACTTGATCAATAACATCAACATCACCGGAGAGAAGTGCTGCAACTCTTGTAGCAGGTTCTTTAATCGGAGTTAAGATAAAAGTGTCAACATTACCTTTTGATTTTGTATCCCAGTAATGTCTAAAACGTGTCATAATGGTTTTTACACCTTGCTCATAACTTTCAATGACAAAAACACCAGTTCCTGATTCATTACCATTTGCAAAAGTATGAGTAGTCTTTACGCAGGCATCTTTTGGCTGACCATTTGCATCAGTACCTGTATAAAATTCACTGTCCATGGCAAAAAAGTAAGTTGCCATATTTAAAAGAAGTGCATATGGTTTTTTAGTTTTGACATCAATAGTATAATCATCAACAATAGTTACACCAACGAAAGGATCCAAAAGACCTTTGAAGTCAACACTTTTCGCCATACGTTCAAAAGACCATTTCACATCTTTTGCTGAAAAAGTATTTCCACTGTGAAATTTTACACCTTGTCGAAGGAAAAAACGCATAGTAAGTTCATCAATTCTTTCCCATTTTGTAGCTAGACGAGGTTCAATGTCACCATCTTGAGTCCAACGAACAAGTGGATCAAATACCCAGTGTGAAAGTTGAAGCATACCACCTGAAAGTTGAACATGTGGATCAAGAGATACAGGATCCGCTGCAAGCCCAACTTTTAAAGTTTTTGAACTTGCAGTGCAGGTAAAAGACAAAACCATAAATAAACTTAAACCTAACAAAATCAATTTTTTCATTTTAATTCTCCTAAATTAAATTACCGATAGTGGCTAAGCCTTTGTTCTACAGGTCTTTCAGGCTAGCCGACAAAATACATAAAAAAATCTACTAAAATTAGTTAAAATATTTATCAGAAAAGAAGTTTTTGGTCAAGATTTTTAGGTAATAAAAAGAAAGTTGTGACTGATTTACGTGGGTTTGTATTAACAGAATTTTTCAGCATGGTGACATGCGACCATTCTATTTCCAATTTCTCTGAGATTTGGTGATGATTCCCTGCAAATATTTGTCATATGGATACATCTTTTATGAAATGTACACCCTGGTGGTGGATTCAGAGGAGAAGGTATCTCGCCTGATAATCGTATCCTGTCCTTTCTTGAATTCGAATCAACATGTGGCGTAGCTGCCAGCAGAGCCATAGTATATGGGTGGAGAGGTGTGTCAAAAATAACGTCTTTTTTGCCTTGTTCCACGGGCCTCCCAAGATACATCACCATGACTTCATCTGATATTAATCGAACAACACTTAAATCATGGGATATAAACAGATATGCCAGATTCATTTCATCCTGAAGATCCATGAGAAGGTTTAATGCCTGGGCCTGTACTGAAACATCAAGTGCTGAAACAGGTTCATCAGCTACTACTAAAGCAGGATTAAGCATCAAGGCTCTTGCAACAGCAATCCTCTGCCTTTGCCCACCGGAAAACATATGGGGGTATCGTGAATATTGTTCCGGGCTTAACCCTACCTTTTCCATCATTGCAAGAGATTTTTCACGCCTTTGGGCAGAAGTAAGATCAGTATTTATTTTAATGGGTTCTTCTAAAATAGAACCGACTTTTTTCCTGGGGTTTAATGATCCATAGGGATCTTGAAAAACTATCTGGACTTTTTCCCTTAAAGTCTTTATTTCTTCAGGACTGCTTGTAACAGCATTTATTCCATCGATTTCAAAGTCACCGGAAGTTGGTTTCTCAATCATAGTAATGAGTCTTGCAAGAGTAGACTTTCCGCAACCGGATTCTCCTACTACTGAAAATGTCTTCCCTTTTTTTATATTAAAAGAAGTGCCATCAAGAGCTTTTAAAGTTGCTTTGGTTTTAAAAACCAGTCCTTGTTTGATAGTATAATATTTTTTTAAATTATCAGCTGTAATAATAGTTTCATTATTCATATTGAGGGACTCCGTTCAACAGTGGAAAGTGGCACTTGAATGCACTTTCTCCTTCTTTTGTCAATTGAGGGGTTGCTGTTTTGCATTTTTCATTTGCAAATCTACACCTTGGATGGAAAAGGCATCCTGTTGGTCTGTCATATTTCCCAGGCACAAGTCCCGGAATTGTAGGTAGTCTGTTAGATCCTTTGTTGCGTTCGGGCAGTGCGCTTAAAAGAGCTTGTGTGTATGGGTGCTTAGGAGTGGTGAAAATATTTTTAACGCTGTTTTTTTCTACCACTTGACCAGCATACATTACTATCACATCTTCAACAGTTTCGGCGATTACAGCCATATCATGGGTGATAAGAATTAGGGCCATATTATTTTTCTTTTGAAGATCAAGCAATAGATCAAGGATTTGGGCCTGGATAGTTACATCCAGAGCGGTAGTTGGTTCATCTGCTATTAATAGAGTTGGATTACATGCAATGGCCATGGCAATCATAACCCTTTGGCACATACCTCCTGATAATTGGTGGGGGAAACTTTTCATGCGGTCTTTAGCAGCTGGTATTCCAGTCAATTCTAATAATTGAATTGCCCTGTCTCTTCTTTCTTGTTTTGTTCCGCCTTCATGAATTTTTAAAGTTTCTGTTAGCTGGAATTCAACAGTAAAACATGGATTCAGACTTGTCATGGGTTCTTGAAAAATCATGGCAATTTCTTTTCCGGTGATTCTCCTTTTCATTTTTTTTGGCATACTCAACAAGTCTTGGCCATTAAAAATTAATTTATCAGCTTCTATTATTCCCGGGTATGGAATTAATCCCATTAAGGCAAGTTGGGTTACACTTTTTCCTGAGCCTGATTCTCCAACAATGCCAAGAATTTTACCTTTCCCTAGAGAAAGCTCGACATCGTCTACAGCTTTAAACCCATCAAAATCAACTGAAAGGCTTTTAATTTCTAATATTTGATTCATAATTTTTTTCTCAAATGATAATATTTAGCGCTTCATTTTTGGATCAAGAGCATCTCTGAGCCCGTCACCTGCAAGGTTAAAAGCAAGAACTGTTAAAAGGATAGCAAGCCCGGGGAATGTAACTACCCACCAGGCTCTTTGAACAAATTGTAATGCATTGGCAAGCATTGCTCCCCACTCAGGTGTCGGTGGTTGTGCCCCCATTCCTAAAAACCCAAGTGCAGCTGCATCAAGAATCGCAGTAGAAAAACCAAGAGTTGCCTGCACAATAAGCGGAGCCATGCAGTTGGGAAGCAAAACAGCAAACATCATTCTAAAATGGGATGAACCACTGACTTTTGATGCTGTAACATAATCTTTGTTTTTTTCTGTAATTACAGATGCTCTTGTAAGTCTGACATAGTGGGGCAGCACAACAATAGCAATAGCTAAGATAGCATTGCGAAGACTGGGTCCTAATATTGCAACAATGGCCAAAGCAAGCAATAAACTGGGTAATGCAAGTATAATGTCCATAAAGCGCATCACAATAATTTCATAATATCCACCAAAATATCCAGATGTGATACCAAGGATAATACCGGCTGCAAGAGAAATAGTTACAACAATAACACCCACCAATAAACTTAATCTTGCACCATAAATCAATCTTGACAGAATATCTCGTCCTACATCATCTGTGCCAAGAATAAATTTAGTGGTTCCTCCATCCATCCAGACCGGTGGTTGTAAAAATGCATCTCTGTATTGTTCAAATGGGTTATGAGGTGCAATAAAGCTGGCAAAAATGGCAACAAAAATAGCAAATATAATAAAATATAACCCGATAACCGCACCTTTATTTTCACTGAAATATTTCCAGAACTCTT
>JAGLLQ010000530.1 GCA_023140455.1 Desulfobacteraceae bacterium
TGGTTTTACCAACTCCTCCCTTACCTGATGTTATTACTATTATTTTACCTTCCAAAATTAGCACCTCTTAAAACTATATATTATAATACTTCAGGCCAGGGTATCTTTGCAAACGGGTTTGCTTTCAGATAATCCTGAACAATAATCCTGTTTTTCTCAATACTTGCAAATTCAGCTTTTTTGCTGTTTTCTATTTCATCCGCTCCAACTGCTGTGATACCGGCTATTTGAATCTGTGTCGGGTTGAACTCAAGAGCAAAAATAATTGCATCTTCTTTATCAGGAAAACCTGCATGTACTTTACCTTTAAGCCTTCCTAAAATAATCACATCACCGCCAGCTTTTATTTCAGCACCCGGATTAACATCTCCTGCAATAATAACATGTTTTTTTGATTCAATCTTTTGTCCTGATCTTATCCGACCTTTCATCATCAGTATATCACTTCTGTGAAACATCAATGATTTTGAAGAATCATTTTCTTTTTTTCTTTTTTTTTCAGGTACAAATGTTGACACCTGTCCAACTTTAAAAGTCTCTTTTAAATAGGATTTAATATTTTTAATTATGTGGTCGTATCCTGTAACATCATCAGTGTCAATGACAACTTTTGCATTATGGGCAAGGTGTTTCAGGTTTTTAAAAAGCACTCCCAATTCTTTTTTAATGGAATCTTCAGGTATTGAAGGATCAAGTGTTAGCTTAAAACCATTACCAGAACCTTTTAATTTTACCGTGCTTAAGGTTTCATTATTCATCAAAATCACAAAGTATAATCATACAGTATATTGTTAAAGTTACAAAAATTTTTAAAGTCACACAAGTCAATTGTTGATATATAAAAAATTCAGCAGCCTGTGTCAAGGAATACATAAGTATTCTTGTCAGTTTATTCTTGACATTTTCAGCGACTTTTGCGTTATTAGAGCAAGTATTTAGTTGTTCTTTATTATACTTTGCTAAAACAACTGACCATGCGGAGCTATTTTTAAAATTGGAAAACAAGTGAACAGCCTTTGAATTTAAGCTGTTTAATGAGAACTAACACAAGTAGTGGAGATTGATGAATTATTGGATTTTATATTGTATTGGCAAACATGGAAAAACCAATGAGGATTTGTCCACGTTTAGATGGTAATATCGCAATAGATGGAATAATTTTCCATTCTATATAGGCAATAGGTGGAAAATTTTCCATCTATCAACACTGTTATGGTCTTAGGATATATATGAGAGAATTATTATGTTAGATTCCATCGGCTTATGGCTTTCAGAAAATTCAATATGGTTTATTCCATCTTTAATGACCTTCACTTTAATAGTAGTTACTGTTTTGATATTTTATAGACAAAAAAGAGATAATAGGATTGATCATTTTATTCAAAATTTTAATAACAATCGGGAAACTGGATATTCAAAGAGAGTGATTCAATATTTGATACCAAGTGGAATTAATAATTTAACGAATGACAAAGAAATTAAAATGGCGCTTTCTAATATAGAAAATATTCATGGCAGGCATCCATTACAAACTAATAATGAAGAAATAAAAAAAATTGGCTATAAAAAATTCTTTTTGTGGTCATCTAAAGAAAGAGACAGTTTGACAAAAAACAATATCAAAGATTTCATCGACAAATATAAAAAAGCTCATTAATAAAAAAAAGTGGAATGATAAAAGAAATAAACCATAACATGACGATTCACTGGATTGCAGGGGGCTTAGCCGCTCTGAAAAGTTTGGATTTAACAGAGTTATTAACA
>JAGLLQ010000531.1 GCA_023140455.1 Desulfobacteraceae bacterium
TTCAAATCTCGTTTCCCGCTCCATTTTTTTAGGCGGCTTGGCCAAGTGGTAAGGCAGCGGCCTGCAAAGCCGTTATTCTCCAGTTCAAATCTGGAAGCCGCCTCCAATAAATGACAAGGGTTTTGAAGTTCCGGAATGGGGATGATATATTTTTTTCTGATTTTCAGAGCTGAGAACAACAATATAACCAACCCCATCTACTCCGAGAAAATTAATTCTATTTTTTGAATGTATCAAACCATTTAGTCAGTACACTCTGGTTTAATTTTGCTATTGCCTCCATTTCACCGGCATCAAGCCAAACTCCATTACACCCCGAACATTTATCTACTTCAATATCTTTATAGTTAATTTCAATCAAATTCATTCCACATTTAGGACATTTCATAAAGTGCAACTCTTTCAGCTTTTTTTTCTCCGCACTATCCATTTCAATTTGTTTTTCTCCCTCACGCTTTTTCTTCTCTTCAAATTCTTTACGTGCATAATATTCATCTTCTCTTTCACTTGGTTTCACTGGCATGTCCAACTCCTTAAATCAATTTTTTATTTATAAAACACTGGGTAATCCCGATAGTCTCCTATATTAAATCATATTTTTAATTACATCTACTACTATTATCTTTTTACAGCAATTATCGGCGAATCATATTCAGCAATTAATTTGAACCTGCCCTGTAATAGTGGTCAAAAAGATTTATAAACGCTTGGCGGTGCGCAACAGCTTGATATTTCAAAGCAAAGGATTGTTCAGGTTAGTGCTTTTTGGGAACTGTATCAAAAAAATTAAAACATCTGCTGATTCGTATTAAATGATTCTATTCCTTGCCATGGGTCCTTTTCGAAATGTGCAGGATGTGCATGCATCATTTTAAGGATTTTATCTACTACCTGGATTTTGTGATTTATAATAAAATCCTTATCTGCATTATCGGCGGACATTTTGTTTCTTTCAGCATCTGTTAATGCTGGCAGGTTGTTATGCTTTCGATTATTATTTTCAATTAGGAAGAAGTGTTTTTGAAATTGCTTTTGTAGTTTAATAAAGTTTTCTTTAGCCTCAGTTAATGATTGTAGCTGTCCTTTAATTGTTTTTGAATCAGGGCAATTGAATTCATTATGGAGAATGTTTTTATATTGGCTTAAAAAAATTGATTTTAAGGCAATCATGGGAGTGCTGTATGAATTCATAATTTCATAAATTTTTACCTTTTTCTGCAAGCCTTTGGGAACGACAGTTCCTACCTCTCTTGAAAAAATATTTTTCTTTGAAGTGTTCTCTTTAATAATTGAAAATATTTCAGGAATGCTATCAAGAGCATTTTTATCAAGGTTATTTGAAAATAGATTGTTTATTGGTATCCCTTTGAGTGTATTTTCATCAACAAGAATTGGAACATTATAAGCTTTTGTTAGTTTTTCAAGCCTGCTTGCAAGATTTACATATCTGCCAATAACAGTGTCGCTCATTTTTTTTTCAAATCCGATATTGCCGATATAGCTTTCTCCGGTGGAAATACCTATCCCGTTTGTAACAAGATCAATTTTTTCTTTACCTGAATAATTATATGCTAATCGTTTTCTATTAAAAGAGTTTAATTTATATCTGCTGTCAATGGCAGCAAGAACTGCAGGATAACACGCATCAAAAGTTGCAAAGATTGCATCACCAATATATGAGTGTATTTCTCCTCCTTGAGTGATAATAGGTGCTGCAATTTTTTTATAGTATGATGCTAAAAATGGTCCTAAATCATCTCCAAGTAATTCGCTTATATGTGTAAAATTTCTAATATCTGAAAAACAAAGAGTTTTGTTTTCTTTTTTTGTTTTTATTTCAGGGTCCTGGTCATTTATCATGATCAGCTCAGCATTTTTTTTTGAAACAAATTTCAACAGTCGTTTGTTAATCCTGGCTTCTTTTTCTTTTTGCACTTGTAACTCAAAAAGTCTTTTATTTGAGATATTTAAAAGTTTTTCATAGGATTTTGATATATCTAAAAGGCTTTCATAGGATTCATCACCTTTGAAGAAGAGTTTAAAACGTCTGATAATTTTTGAAAAGAAAGACTTTTTATTATTTGTCATATAATAATTTTTACTTACATATCATAGAAAGCGCATTTGGTTTATATTTTATATTATTGTAATTATTGAAAATAGTTTAGAAAGTCAAGAGTAATCGGGTAATAGGTTTAGAAATTAAAAAATAAAAAGTTTCAAAGGTTAGCTCAATTGTGATAAAACAGAATTAAATTAAGAAATTTTTATTTTGAATTGTTATTATAGTTGAATATGATCAATAAATATTGCTATTGTTAAACAGAACTATATTATGACAATACCAGAAAAGGAAAGATTTTAACCATGATTATCCCTGTAATCCTTGCAGGTGGCTCCGGAACAAGGCTGTGGCCATTGTCACGAAAACATTATCCCAAACAGCTTATTGAACTTGTCAATCATAACAGTATGATTCAGGATACTGTCATAAGGCTGAAAAATTTTCATGATATGGAGCAACCTGTTGTGATTTGCAATGATGAATATCGATTTATGATTGCAGAACAGATGAGAAAGATTAATATTGATCCGGCTCTTATAATACTTGAACCAGTAGGCAGGAATACTGCATCCGCAATAACTATTGCTTCACTTATGCTTGAAGAGAAATATGATAACCCGATTTTGCTTATTTTACCTGCAGATCATCTCATTGAGAATATTGCTAATTTTCATGACGTGATCAAGTTTGGGAATAATGCTGCAAAAGAAGGGAATCTTGTAACTTTTGGAATTATTCCTAAAGAGCCTGAAACAGGCTATGGCTACATCAAAAAGGGGGATAATGTTTCTGCTTTTTCCAATGTTTATAAAATAGATAAATTTGTTGAAAAACCATGTTTTAAAAATGCAAAAAAATATGTTGATTCAGGAGAATATTGTTGGAATAGTGGTATGTTTATGTTTAAAGCCACAGCAATATTAAAAGAACTTAATAATTTTGCCTCTGATATAGTTGAAACTTGTAAGATGGCAGTTTCTAAAGGAAAAGAAGACCTTGATTTTTTCCGGCTTGATAAAGAGAGTTTTGGAAAAGTTCCCTCTGATTCCATAGATTATAAGGTAATGGAAAAGACTTCAAAAGGAGTAATAATACCCTGTGATATTGGCTGGAGTGATATCGGTTCATTTAATGCATTATATAAAGCACAAAAGAGTGATGAGAACCAAAATGTATTAAAAGGTGATGTCCTGTTAGAGGATGTATCAAATAGCTATATTAATGCCAAAGAAAAACTTGTTGCAGCTGTTGGAGTTAAGGATCTGGTAATTGTGGAAACAAAAGATGCTGTATTGGTTGCACATCAGGATAAAGCTCAGGATGTAAAAAAAATAGTTGAGAAATTGAAGAATAATCAAAGACCGGAAGTTGTTGTCCATTCAAAGGTCTACAGGCCATGGGGGCACTATGAAACCATGGATATATCTGAAAGATTCCAGGTGAAGAGGCTTACAGTTAAACCAGGAGCTAAACTTTCTTTACAAAAGCATTATCACAGAGCAGAACATTGGACTGTTGTTGCAGGCTCAGCCATTATTACAAATGGTGATAAGGAGATGCTTTTAAATGAAGATCAGTCAACATATATCCCCTTAGGGGTTGTTCATAGAATTAAAAATCCCGGGAAAATTCCCCTTGAGATTATAGAAGTACAATCTGGAAGTTATCTTGGAGAAGATGACATCGTAAGATATGATGATGTTTATGGACGGGGAGAACTTGATGCCTGATAGTATTGTTCAATGTGTAAAAGGAAAATTCATTCTGGCTGTACCTGGATTGCCTGATCCTAATTTTGCTCAGAGTGTTACATGTATATGTGAACATAATGAAACCGGCGCTCTTGGAATTATTATCAATAAACTTCATCCGCTTCTCACAGGGAGAGAGCTTTTTGAAGATATTGGTATTGAGCATAATGAAGGTGTAGATAAAATAAAAATCCACCTGGGTGGCCCTGTTCAGCCGAATGGAGTATTTGTTTTGCATGGTCCTCCTTTTGATTGGCTGGACTGCCTTAAAATAACCCCGGAACTTGGTTTGAGTAATTCTAAAGATATACTTGAAGCTATTGCGCAGCAAAAGGGGCCAGAATCATTTGTTGTGGTTTTAGGTTGTGCAGGATGGGGTCCTTTTCAGCTTGATAATGAACTTCTTGAAAATGCATGGCTTAGTTGTAATATTTCTGAGGAAATTGTTTTTGCCAATGACATTGGCCTGAAATGGGAAAAAGCTATGATGTTAATTGGTGACAATTAAAAGATAATAATAAATCGATATAGATACATGGATCAGCCAAGTAAGCAATTAAGAGATATTTCTGAAAAATCAGCCAGCCTTGTTAAAATAATACAGAATATAAAAAACAATTCTGAACTCTATGATAACACTTGCCATAAGTGGGGGCAAATATGTCTAAATATGCCTGATCAGGTAAAGAAAGGCATAATTAGAATTGCTGTTACGGGAGCAGTGAAATCGGGGAAAAGTACATTTATTAATTCAATTTTCAAAACTGATTTTTTAAAAAGGGGTGCAGGGGTTGTAACTTCAGTTGTTACGAAGATTCAAAGACAAGATTCGCTTAATGCAAAGCTTTTGATAAAATCATGGGATGAAATAAATTTTGAAATTGAAGAAGCGCTCTATCCCTTTGATAATGATTGTTCCTTTGAAACAGAGCATTTTGATTTGCGAAGAAAAAAAGATAGAACATGTTTAAGGCAAATATATGAAAAACTTTCAGTTAAAACATCATTTGCAAATAATCAGTTAAAACCCGAGGTGATTTTATTTAACAATGTTCTAAAAAATTATGAATTCTGCAAGGATTTTATTAAGCCGGATAAATTCATGCTTGAATTAAAAAATAACAAATTTGAAGGACATAAGGTTTTTACTGGTGACCCGTCAAAAGCATTTTTTATTAAAGATGCTAAACTGGAAATTGATTTTGGTAATATTGCTAATGATATTGAAATTGCAGATTGCCAGGGAATTGATTCTACAGATACTGCACAATTGTCTGAAGTTTTAGAATATCTTGAATCTTCAAATATGATTATATATCTCATAAGCAGCAGAACTGGCTTGCGAGAAGCTGATATAAGGCTGCTTTCCATAATTATCAAAATGGGAATAGCTGATAATGTAGTTTTTATAGTTAATTGTGATTTAAATGAGCATGAATCATTAAAAGACTTGATTGCAGTTGAAAAAAAAGTTCAACAAGACCTTCTTTATTTTAAACAAAATGTACACTTCTATTCTTTTTCATCATTATACAATCTTTTTAATCAAAATAGACTTGAGCTTTCTCTAAAAAACGAACAGCAAATTAAGGCATGGGAAATTGATCAGGAGATTATTGAGTATTCTGATGATATGAGCGAAAGATTCTTTTCATATTTTGAAGACCAGACTAGTAAAAAGCGGAACAATCTTATTTTTTCAAATCCATTACAAAGACTGAATATTATTGCCAAAGGATTGCAAAAAAAAATTCATTTCTTCTCTGACATCTTTTTGAATGATGAAGTTACATTAGATACAGCTATAAAAGAAATAAATGAAATACAGACAGGTATTGCGAAGATTCAAATGCTTGTAAAGAATTCCAGACAGGCAATTCATAGAGATCTCAAGAATGAAATTGACACCCAGATTGATAATTACTTTTTGTATAATAAAAATTCAATAATTAATAACCTTTTTTTATATATTGAGAATTATGTTGTTGGCTTTGACAAGTTTGAAGAGCAGATATTGACAAAAGAATTCCCAAAAGCTTTATATCTGATATTCCAGGATTTTAAAAAAGAATTTGATTGCTTCCTGGTCGAAAAAATTAACCCTGAGCTTATAAAATTTGTTAAAGACCAGGAAAAAGCTTTAGAGAATCAAGCCGCTTCATTATTTAGTTCATATAATGTTGATTTATTTAATTTGTATAAGAAACTTGGAAATGTGGATTGTGATAATCTAACTCTACCTGATTTATGGTTTGTTAAAGAAAAGCTTGGGATTAAACCGCCTCCAACTATTTTCACAACTCAATACAGCGCAAGAATTAAAATAAGCTCTTTTACAGGGTTTGGTCTTTCTTCATTATTATTAGTTTTGATGAAAACATTAAAAAAAGAACCAAAATTTGTTGCTGCCTCTGTATTTAAAAAAGCTTCTCAACGATTTAAAAAAGAAATTTTAAGATCAATAAAATCGCAGATTAATGATTATAAACAAAAGATCAGAGAAGAATATTTTTATCTTTTAATTAAAGCTCTATCAGAAGAAATAAACGAAATAATAATTGATCAGTTCCAAATTTATTCTGTTGAAATTGATAATATTGAATCAAAATTTAGACAAGAGAAATCTGAAAAAGATAAACAAAAAAAGTTTTTAAGGTCGATATATAACGAGATAGAAGAAATCTTATAAATTAACGATCATTTTCTAAAAGCAGCTTTTTAAGATCATCTGGTTTAAAATCAAGATATGTGAATATTTTTTTTTCCAGCATGTGAGTTTTATTTTTCATAAAATCAAAATGTTTAATAAACTCTTTATTTGTAACATATCTTTTGTATATATAATCAAGACGTTTATCAAGCGGGACAACTGCATCATGTAGAACTCTTTTATCAGAATAGTTAATTATTTCAGCCTCAATCACAGGAGGAGTATCATTATAATTGTCGAGAAAGACATGCTGTCTAACGATATCACCTGTTTCAGGAAACCCAAGGTCTAAAAGTAGCTTTCCCCCAGTTTCAGAATGTTTTTCTTCTGTTGCAAGGCTTTGTGTTTTTGTAATATCGTGTAATAATGCTGCTGATTTTGCAAGCTCAATGTTTAGCTCAGGGAAGGTTTTTTTCAGGTGATAGCA
>JAGLLQ010000532.1 GCA_023140455.1 Desulfobacteraceae bacterium
ATACTGTCAAAATCTTTTTGCTCAAATCTCTGCATAAGCCATTCGATATCAACTCCCTGGCAAAAGTTTTTCACATCTGAAGAAGTAATTATTATTGAATAAATATCATTATCAGCCAATATTTCATCAAACAGCTGGTTCAATCCCTCGGCAAATTCAAGGTTTTGTCTGTTTTCTCCATTTTTCATCGTGATAATTGCAACACTTTCATCTTTTTTCAGCTCAAACAATGCCATCTACTTCTCCTGCAATTCTAATAATAAATATTAATATCTCTCTCAGTCAATTTCATTTAATAGAGCTTGACTTTGAGCACTTTTTTCAGATAACTGGCCACCAATTTTATTAAAATCCGCAAAACTTTTATTGCTCTGTTTTATCGGTTTAGCAGTTTTCTGCATGATATTTGTTTTTAATTCTTTTTCAAAGTTACCCATCTTGGATTGTGCCATTTTTTCCATAGTGGTTTTTAAAAAATTATCAAGATTAGATTTTATTGAGATATCATAGTTGTCTCCAACTCCAACCATATTAAGAGCAAGATTAAATTTATCAATAGTTGATAAAGTTTGAACCAAAGCTTTTTGCAAACTTGACCCTTTTATAGATTTTGCCTGCATGACAACCTCGCTAAACTGAGCTTTTGCCAGAACCTTTAACTTATTATCATCAAGCTTTAAATTGGATGTAAAATTTGTAACAGATTTTGTCAGGCCTACAAAAAAATCCGGTTTATCAGAAAACAAAAAATTTTCAAGCAGCAAACCTGATATATCAAAGCTTACTTCATGGTGTGGATGAGCTGGATTAACAAGGTTCATAGCCCCTTTAAAATCAAGAGATTCAAGCCCTTTAAAGCCTCCTCCTGAAAAGTCAAAAGTTGTTGGTTTTCCTGAAACAGCAGGCATATTGGTGATATTTGCAGCTTTACCCGTTATTACACCATTTTTAAGAAACAGGTTTGCTTTTAAATCCTGTACAAGGAAAAAAACTTCATCCTCAGATTTGCTCTTTTCTGTTTTTTCAGGCTTCTTGCTCTTATCCTGCTTTGTGGAGGAATCAAAATATGGTTCTGCAAGGGCAAACCACTTTGAATACTTTTGAGATAAAGAGCACAGGCTCGGTCCAAATAAAAGTCTGCTCAGTTCAAGCTTGTCGCCTTTTAAAAATGAATACTTTTTCTTAAGACGCTTAATATCCCCTGCTTGTGCTGCTGAGAGCTTTTTTAAATCTTTTTTAAATTTTTTAGATTTTGCTTTAAATTCCTTTTGTACATCCTTAATATCATCCAAATCATCGTCTATCTCTTTATATATTTCTTTGAATTCTAATACAGAACCAAGCACTGCAAGATTGGAAGAATCGTTTCCCTGTATTTTCTTTATCCTTTTTCGATATTCTTTAATTTTTTTATCATCAAGCAAATTTTCCAGCTTTTTCTCAAACTTTCCTTTAGTTTGAGAAATGTTATTTTGGATATCTTCGGCAAGTTTTACACTTTTCAAAGATTTATATTCATCCTTTAAAATACTTTTAATATCAGGCATTTCAAACAGATTTATCTCATTTTGCTGACAAAATGTTTTAAGCCATGCAGGCTTATTGTCTTGAGTATTCAAACTGGAAGCTTTTTGCCCTTCTATTGCTCCGGAATATTCACGCACTGTATTAAATTTTACTTTATCAAAAAGTATATTATTAACAATGACTTTGCGTTTGAACAATGGAGATATTTCCATAATTGCCTGTATATGACCAATTTCAACACTGTTCTCCATGGGTTTATCAGGATTGGTAACTTGAAGTTTAATAAGATCAATGCCGGCAGGAAAAAGTGAAACATCAGCAGATTTCAGTTCCACTCTTGCACCGACTGCCTTAGTGCCTTCTTTTTCTATATAATTCTTTACAATCAGATCTAAAATAAAAAACCAGAATATAAAGAAAACTAAAATAATTACACCAACAACAACAATACCTTTATTAAGATTATTTTTTTTCAAATTTTCACCTCTCTTTAATACTAAGAACTATTTCTTCCTTGCAGACTCAACTATATCCTCGGCTGTAAAGAAAACAACTGCAGAACCGACCAAAATTGAAAGCAATACAATCCAGGCAGTTTGATATTTGAACTTCTCAAGTTGAGTTAAAAAATCAGCTTCATAGGCACTTGATCCTACAACCCAATCCAGTTGAGGAATATATATATAAGCTGAAAGTTTTTGTCTTGGTCTGTCTTCTCCTTTATTTTTCCAGGGATAATACTTAATCGCAACTTTTTTCTCTGCCCCTGATTTAAATAAAGCAATACTCTCTTCAACCATCTCTTTTACAAAAAAATTACCTTTAAAGTCCCTGGCTTTAAGAATATCTTCTCCGTCTCTTTTCCGCTCTTTGGATACTATATAATGTCCTTTATGATCACCTGTACCGCCTAAAACCCATATATATCCCAATTTTCCAATTGATATATCAGCAAGCTGATTTTTTATATTTTCCAGAACTTCTTCTTTGTAATTTGCATCATACAATTCGTCATGATATGTGCTCACACCCATGACCCACTTTTGCTCGGGGAAATGAAGCAATGCTGCAATTTTTTTTCTTGGTGTATCTTCTCCAATATTCTGCCAGGGATAGGTTTCAAATGCCAGCTGCCCATGATCAAGCATCTTTGCTTTTTTAATCATGGTTTGAATAAACTTCCAGCCTTTAGCATCTTTTGCATTCCAGATATCTTCTCCATCTCTTAAACGGTTCTTGGAAAGAATATAATAGCCATCATAACTCAATATCCATATATATCCTGTTTCACCAATTGTAATCTCTGCAAGGATATCTTTAAGGTTCTCTTTTTCCTTAGTTTTCTGAGTTAAGTAATACACCATTTCAGCCTGTTCTTTAACCAGACCCTTAACTCTGTCATCAGTCAATTGTCTCACTGCTTCAAGCTGGCTAACAGCTCTGAGCACTACTTGTTCGACTAATAATGTCTGTTCGGTTAATTTCTCTTCTATCTGAGCATAGGAATGCTGTTTTGCCGCCTTATAGTTGACATATCCCAATATCAGTGCCGGGATTGAAACCAGTACTACAGATAATATTAACACTCTAATTTTAT
>JAGLLQ010000533.1 GCA_023140455.1 Desulfobacteraceae bacterium
TAGGTTTACTAATAAAACCTTTTTTCACGGCAATGGTACCAAATTTATACTTATTTTCACGAGATTCAGAAAGCTTAGCCTCTGTAACAAGCTTTTCAATATTTTTTGAAGAAACAAGTTTTGTAGAAATAAGATATCTGACCAATTCCTCTTCAAGACTCTTCCCTTCTCCGGAACAAGCAGACAAGGCTTTATCAAGGTCTTCTTTTAAAAGAAATCTATTTTTTAATGCAAGTTTCCCTATTAATGGATATTTTTCCATCAACCTACTCCAACAAATTTTAAAAAACTATCTGTGAAAAATATTAGAGCCGCTACAATCTGTATCTATTATATTCAATCTGTATCGGCTCTTCGGTTCTCAAGCTTAATATCAAGAGCTTTCAATTTTTCAATTATCTCATTTTTCTTTTTAATTTCATCTAAATTCTTCTGAATTATTCTTTGATTCTCCTGAAGAATTTTATCTTTAGCATCTATTTTCGCTGCAAGTTTTGAACGTGATTTTTCTAATTTTTTCTTTTCTTTAACAGCTTTATCGTATTTATTATTCAGAATATCATATCCCAAATTATTTTCAACCATTATATCCAAAAGAGCTTCAGCATACTCTACACTAATCTGATTTTTAATCAGAGCATATTGCTTTAGATATTTTAATGCCATGACAAAGTCCGGGGCTGGGTTTTTCTTATGCGAATATAATATAACAAGCTGTATTAATAATTCTGCCTGTGCCTCATCAGAAGGCATCTGTACATCTTCTGCAAATAATATCTCCTCTTTAAGGGCAATTTCACTTTCAAATTCACTATATCCCAAAGCATAATATGAAGAGGATATAGAAGACTGAATAGATTGTTTAGGAGCTTTTTTGGAAACGCAGGCTGTAGAAAAAATCAGTGCTAAAATTACTAATAACAAAATAAAAATTCTATTTAGCATCTTTTTCATTGAATCCATTTCCTAATTTACAATTCTTTAATCATCAAACTTTTTTCTACGATCTGTTAGATAGATGCTTCCTTCAAAAGTTTTAGCGTACTCTTTTATCTCTGCTGCGAGTTCACCTATCTTCACACTGCTTAGGCTTAAATCGTCTTTATTTGTCACAACGGCAATGGAAATTGACATAACAGGGAATTCACTGATTTCTCCCTGTCTTGTTTTTGATACTATATAACCTTTTTCCAGATCTTTCTTATCATAAAACTTTACAATGTTTTTATCAAACTTATTTATAATTATTTCGCAGATTTCTTGGAAACTATCAGGAGGGACCACTGCAACAAAGTCGTCACCCCCTATATGTCCAACAAAGAAATCCGATTCTATTTTCTCAGTTACAATACCTTGAATAACATCACCAGTAAATTTTATTACATCATTGCCTCTTGCATATCCATATCTGTCATTAAACGACTTAAATTTATCAATATCCAAAAGACAGAATGCTATCTCTTTTTGGTTTGTAATCTTCTGATGCAAAAAATTCTCAATAGCCATTCCTCCAGGCAGCCTGGTTAACGGGTTGGTATCAATGTCCATTGCTTTTAACTTTGCAAGTTGTTCAGCCATGGAAGTTAGTGCTTGTGCCAGTGTTCCAAACTCATCATACTTATTAACATCCGGGACAAAATCAAACTGATGTTTAGAAAATTTTAGCGCTGCAAGTTTTAACTGATTTATGGAACGTGCAACATTACGAGTAATTAATAAAGCTGCCCCGATCCCAACCACAATACCAAGCAGGGAAAGGAAGGCTGCAACATAAAAGGCTTTTTTACTAAAAGTATTGGCTTGTATAGTTTTCTTTTCAAGACTCTTTTTTGTATCAAACATCATAGTTTTTATAACATTGAATTGAGTATCCAGGCTTTTTTTAATTTTTTCTTCTTCAGCGGCTTGAGTTTGTTTAAATATTGCCTCTTCTATGTCAAAGAGTGAAAAATATAAGCTGTTATAGTTATCATGAAGTGATTTTATTCTTTTTATTTTTTCTTCATCAGATTCAGGAACATTAGCTAAGTTCCTTAAAATTCTCTCGAATTCTATATCTCTTTTTGAAAAAAGAGTCAGCATTTCCTCGCTTTTCAAAATCAAATATCGCTGTCCATAAGCTTCCTGAGCAAGAAGACTGTCAGTTAAATTATCGCAGGCTTCAATTATAGCCATATTATTATTGACAATTCCTCTGTTGATATCGCTTAGCTCATTTAGACTTGAAAGGGTGTACAATGATAATAAAATAATAATTAATGCAAGAGGAAGATATCCCACAGTCATTTTGGTGGCTATAGTTAATCCGGAAAATTTATTCATTTCTTATATAATATTCCGACAATTAATATTTATACTTTTATTCAAAAAAATAAGAAGCTTAAAAATATTTCTATATTTTGATGGTAGCTCCCCCTGATAAAAACAAAAAAAAAGGGGTTAATGCAAAAAAATATGCACCAACCCCTAAATCATAATTTTAAGTCAAACAAAAGCCTACAACTTATCCGGGTTGTAGCATAA
>JAGLLQ010000534.1 GCA_023140455.1 Desulfobacteraceae bacterium
ATTTGAGTATAAAATTCTTTATTTTTTTCAACATATTTAATTCTGTTAAAATGAGTACATATTTTTGTAGAGAGGACAGATTTAGCTTTATCCTGTTTAATAACATACTGATCAAGATAAGATATAAGCTCTTGAGGTTTAATATCAAAATCTATCAGATTTTTTTTATTTTTGTTTTCAACAGCATCGCCGCTGCCATCTTTATTTGTTTCAGGAGCTAGGGGAGGGGAAACAATCCTTACATTTCCGCCAAATTTTTTATTTAAAAATTCGCCTAACTCTTTCTCAATTTTTTTTGGATCCGGTGTAGTATTTTCGTTTGTTTCTTTCATGACTGATAATATAAGACTGATAAGTTTTAATTCAAGATTGATCAGATATTTTTTTTTCCTTTGCTGCATATAGCATACATTTTTTGCCTGATGTTTTCAATACAACCGCTGATGGTATCTGTTTTCCTTTAAAGTTCATAGCATGGCATCCATAAGGATGGTCAGTTTCCCATGTAATGAAAAAGTGTTGACAATAGTGACATATGATTTTTTTGTTTTCGTTCATACAATAAATTTAATAATAATTTAACAATAATTCAAGAATAATTCAACTTTTATGAACCTTTACACATATTTCAGTTACCAATAACTAAGAACTTAAAATATTGTATATCCAGAATAATAATATAATAAATAAAAACTGGATAATAAACAATTAAAATTGTAAAGGAGGACACAATGAAAAACCAGATGAAATTAACAACTATTTTATTGGCACTAGGTTTTTTACTTTGTACAACTTTTGCATCATGGGCTGGTAATGCAACAATAACAAAAGAAAAAAGAACAATCAGTTCAAAAATTAATTTAGCAAAAAAGATAGGATTACCTGACCTTATTGTATCAATCAATGCAACCGCTGGTTTAGAAGCCGGGGAAAAGGCCCCGAGCTGCAAAGTAACCGTAAAAAATATAGGAAAAGCACTTGCACGTGGCACAAAGTCTGCTGGAAATAACGGCTATATGGTTGATATTGTTCTTTCATCAGATGGTCTTATCCCAATGTCACTTGCAGTCTATTCTTCAAACTTTCATGAAGACATCCTTCTTTCCGGAGGACGCATCAGCAACACACCGGATCTTAAACCGGGTCAGTCAAAAACATTTGATTTATCCAACGTACTCACTATCCCTTCAGATACACCTACTGGATCATATTGCATTGGAGGATTTGTAGATTCAGCAAAAAAAGTTAAAGAATCCAATGAAAGAAACAATACAACATGCAAAAGAGTTAAAATTAAAGGGAAACCATATGAAAGACCATTCCAGGTAACCTCTCCAGGTATGTCACAGGATTTTCAAGTGGTGGCAGGGAAAATTAGAATCAAAGTGGTATTCAATAAGCCTGTTAAAAAAGCAACTTTAGTTCCAGGGACAAACTTCAAAGTAAGAACAGAAAAGGATCCAAATGCTAACGGTACTATTATCTGGGTTGATAACCATACACTTATCTGGAAATCAACAAAAGATGTTCATGATCTTTTAAGGTTTGATCCAGATGGATTTTTCAAGCTATTCATTTTGGATTCAGTAAGAGATACAACTGGAACCAATCTTGATGGTGACAAGGATGGCAGTGCAGGTGGAACATTTGTAAATGATTTCGTTTTAATTGGATAGATGGCGGGTTGGTTTAAGTAAGGAATTAATTTTCAACAGAATAACAAAACCATATGGCCTTTAAAAAGGGCCATATGGTTTTCATTTCGTATGTAATAACGTGTAATAGCACGATAGCCGCTCCAGTCACGGTACATTATACAGTATATGCAAATGGACAATCAGGTATAGATAAAAGATGTGCGGTCCATAAATCAGCCTGCGCAAATGAGTTAGTTGGCTTTAAATCTTCTGGAGATATGCGTATATTGCCTTATGAGGTGCAAATTTACCCATAATTTCAACAGTTTTCAGTTCATTAATTTCAAAAAGCGGCTCATATAACGGTATCATCTCTTTTTCAGACGAGAAGTATAATTCAGTATCAAGGGGAGTCTTTCTGATTTTACCTTTTCCACCAAATTGAGGACTGTCTTCACTAAAGAAAACTGATAAATACTTTCCTCCGGGCTTGGTTAGCCTGTACACATTTTTCAAGTACTGCTCTCTATGTTCAGGAAAAATATGATGTAATAATT
>JAGLLQ010000535.1 GCA_023140455.1 Desulfobacteraceae bacterium
ACCATAAAAAGCCATGTGAATTCAGGTACTTTATTGCAATTTTCTGTACCAATTGTTATAAAAGAACCCAATGGATAATTACCGCATAATACTGGCCGACGACCATGCCATGATGCGTCACGGTATTCGGCAGATTCTTGAAAAACATAATGATATGAAAGTAATAGGAGAAGCTGCTGACGGATTGGAATTGTTGCAGCTTTTGACAAAAAAAATACCAGACATGGTTATTCTGGATATTGCCATGCCTAATTTAAGAGGTATTGAAGCTGCCATTGAAATCAATATGCTCTACCCTGAAATTAAAATTCTAATCCTGTCCATGCACAAAAGTCTCCAATATATTCACCATGCGCTATCTGCAGGGGTGGATGGCTATCTCCTGAAAGAAGATGCCCCAAAAGAACTTGTGTCAGCAATTAAAACCATCCAAGATAAAAATATCTATATCTCCCCCCTCATGCAAAAAGAACTCACCAACGATATTGCCCTTTCCTATAAAACAGGCCATAGTTCAATCCCTTTTGAACCCCTGACTGTAAGGGAACGCGAAGTGCTAAAATTGATTGCAGAAGAAAAATCCAATCAGGATATCGCCCGGTTATTGAACATCAGTGTTTCAACTGTCAAGCACCACAGGGCTGCCATAAAGAAAAAACTGGACATCAGAAAAACCGCCGGTCTTGTCAAGTACGCCATTCGAAAAGGATATACCACCTTTGAATAATATCACTATATAGGCACTTGTGACCATGCGGGTTTTGGTCTTTGTGGCTATACGATTTTTGTTTCATAGGTCCATTTACAAGCCAATATAATATAAGGTATCTAAAATTATTAGATCCGGAATAAAAACAGGTTTTGTACTGGATTCATCTTTTGATTATTAAAAGGAGGTCATATTATGAAAAAAATTAGTTTATTAATTTGTACACTTTTCTTGACAGTTTTATTGTTTTCCGGTCAAGCTCTTTCAGCTGACAGGATCTTTTTTGGTATTGCAACCGGAGGAACCGGAGGGACCTATTATCCTCTGGGCGGTATGCTTGCACAGATGATATCTAATAAAGTTGTTATTGACGGAAAAAAATTATCTGCAACTGCTGAAACCGGCAATGCCTCTGTTGCTAACTCAACTCTTCTAAGCCGCCAGGGTATTGAATCAGCGTTCGCTGCTGCTGATATCCTTGATGCAGCTTATAAAGGAACAAAACAGTTTGAAGGTAAAAACTTAAAAAATCTCCGTGCACTGGGTGCTCTCTATCCAGAGACTGTTCAGCTTGTTGTTCGCGCCAAGTCCGGTATCACTACATTTACTGATCTTAAAGGAAAATCCATCTCTTCAGGTTCTCCAGGTTCCGGCCAGTGGCAGCTTTTAGGCGACCTTCTCGTTGCCCATGGCATGGATCGTAAAACAGATATTAAAGAAGATTATTCATCATTTTCTCAGTCAGTTGAAAAAATCAAAGACGGCAACCTGGATGCTTCTCTTATCACAGCCGGATCACCAACTGCTTCTGTTCTTGAACTTGCCAACCACCATGCAATCAAAATTATACCTCTGACTGGTTCTGCCATTAAAAAACTGCAGAAAGTTCAGCCATACTATGCCGATGCGATTCTTCCGGCAAATACTTATAAAGGACAGACCGAAGACGTAAAAACAATCGCAGTAAGAGCTATATGGGCAACCCATGACAAACTTGATAACGAAACTGCCTACAGTGTAGTCAAAGCTTTGTACGAAAATACAGACACGCTGGCAAAGGTTCATGTTAAAGGCAAGGAAATTTCTCTTGAAAAAGCCCTTGAATCTGTTTCAATTCCCCTCCACCCGGGTGCTGAAAAATACTATCGTGAAAAAGGCTTGATCAAATAAGATGAAATTGATTATTGCAGGCGTGCTGGCATTACTGCTGCTCGCCTGCTGTTCACCGATAAGCAGTGCCGGACTTGACACAGAAGGCTTTTTGGTGATCGCTGAGTTTCCGGAACAGCGGAAACTGGCACAGTACAGGCTGGGAGGCAACAAAACATTTACACTCTCTTTTATTCACTCGGTTTCAAAAACCAGGGTCACGGATGTTTATGAAATTCAAACCGGCCAGATTGTACAGATAAAAGAGTTATTTAAAGACCATGGAGCAGGACTCCCTTCAAACCCTGACGAACCCGGCGGCCTTTATTGGGAAAAAGACAAGGATCAGTTTATTCTTCACATGAAAAGACCGATACCAAAACTTGTGGTTCGAACCGATAAAAATTATCAAAACCGTCTTACTCTGGGCTCTGTTACCGTTGATTTGAATCAATGGGAAGATCAGGCACTTTTCATTTATATTGATTCCGGGATTTCAAATTAAATGAAATGCCGATGATTTGAATCAGGAAATTCAAAGGAAACACAATGGCTATTAATGAAACAAACAAAGAGATAAACCCCCATGAAGATCAGGTGTCCGGGGAAGAGATGATTGATGCTTCCGAACTGGAGGCAATTGTTAAAAAATATGATGCAGAATCAAATTTCAGGAATTTAAGCGGGATTACGGCTAAAATCACCGGAATGCTTTGTATTATTCTAAGTCTTTTCCACATCTATACTGCCGGATTCGGTCTTCTCAATGAAGTCATGCACCGGACGGTTCATCTTTCTCTGGTGTTGGGACTGGTCTTTCTTGTATTCCCCAGAAAAAAGCCGAAAAAGCTGATTGGAGACTGGGGATTTAGCCTTTGTTTTGCAGCATTTTACCTTTTCCTTGCCTGGCAGTTGATCAGTCGGTTTTCAACAGAAGTCACCCTGCTTAAACAAGCAGGTTTAATGCTTTTAATTTTCTTTTTTGCTCTTACTGCTCTGCCCATAAGGCAGTTCAAAGGAGAAGGAGATAAACTTTCTTTTGCTGACTGGCCTCTGGCCATTGCAGGTGGCGGTATCTCCCTGTATCTGATTATTTACTTTAAAGAAATTTTCATCATCAACATTGGTTTCCCAGTGTTCAATGACTATATTATGGGACTTTTAGCCATTATCATGGTTACTGAAGCATGCAGACGGGTCATGGGCAACACCCTGCCTACGATCGGGGCTGTGGCACTTTTATATGCTGTTATCGGCCCATACCTGCCAGGGGTACTGGCCCACCGGGGATATGATATTGTACGGATTGTGGAACACCTCTATCTTGGTACCGAAGGTATATACGGAGTTGCTGTCGGTGTTGTTGCAACCTATGTATTTCATTTTGTTTTATTCGGGGTTATGGCCCAGGCATCAGGTTTAGGGCAATTGTTCATTGATCTTGCCATGATCCTTGCTGGAAAGTATGCTGGCGGTCCTGCAAAAGTGTCTGTAGTTTCATCGGGGTTTTTCGGAATGATCTCAGGATCACCCATTGCCAATACCGCCACAACAGGTTCCTTTACCATTCCAATGATGAAAAAAAACGGATTTTCACCAAGGTTTGCATCGGCTGTTGAGGCATCAGCCTCATGCGGAGGCCAGGTCACACCACCCATCATGGGTGCTTCTGCCTTTGTTATGACGGAAATGCTGGGGGTTCCTTACAATGAAATCATCCTCATTGCCATTATTCCAGCTCTGTTTCATTATCTGGCTATTTTCAGCATGGTGCATCTTGAGGCCAAACGCCAGGGCTTAAAGGGCCTGGCAAAGGAACAGATCCCCCAGCTCATGTATGTCCTGAAACGGTCATGGCACCTGATGATTCCCTTAACAGTAATGGTCACCCTGCTCCTGATGCAGTTTACCCCATATTTGGCAGCGTTCTGGGGCATTATCCTCACAGTGATATGCTCGTACATTCCACCCATTACACATAAATTAGGAATCGGAGACCTTGATGATTCCAACACCCTGACCCCCAAAAGGATTGCAAAAGGCCTTGACGACGGTGCCAAATACGCCCTGGCCATTGGTGCGGCATGTGCCTGCGTAGGATTTATACTGGGTGTATTAACCCTGACCGGCATGGGCTTTAAATTCTCAGGTGCTGTACTGGAAATTGCATCTTCTGCAGGCGGTTTTCTGGCAGATATTGTACCTTATGGTATTATTACCGCACAAAGTTCTACACTCTTTTTCGGCCTGATCATGGTGGCCATAGCCTGTATTATAATGGGCGCAGGTATCCCTACCACACCCTGTTACATTATTCTGGCATCCATTGCCGGACCGGCCCTGAGCGATCTGGGTGTGCCCCTCATTGCCACCCACTTTTTTGTATTCTATTACGGGGTCCTAGCGGATGTTACACCGCCGGTGGCTCTGGCAGCCTATGCTGGTGCAGGAATAGGTGGAGCAGATCCCATGCGTACCGGTACAACGGCATTCAGGCTTTCCATGGGGAAAGCCCTTGTTCCTTTTATGTTTGTGTATGCTCCGAGCATGCTCTTTATCAATTTCAGCTGGATTGAATTTTCCATTGCAATTATAAGTGGGGTTTTAGGCATTTTAGCCTTGTCAGCAGCTTATATCGGTTATTTTAAAACAGATATAAAATTTTGGGGCAAAATATTGCTGACCATAGGCGGATTGTTGCTGGTTTCCAGTAAGATACCTGTTATTCTTGTAGGCACTGTTCTGGTACTGAGTATACTTCTTCCTAAATTTTTTCAGGGGGAAAAAGCTCCGGTAGATGCACTGGCTTAGGAAACAAAGATAGCTGTATATTAGAACTTGTGATATTATGGTTGACAATTAAATTACTCGGAGATTAAGGTATGCGTATACAAAAAGAATGTCCAATCTCGCTTGTCGAAGTCATAAGGGCAAAAAGTACAGTCTATCAACACCTTTTACAAACCTCTTTAACAAGATATGAAGGCTTATCAAATTTACTTGATGCACAAATATATATAAAACATGAAAACCACAATCCAACCGGCTCTTTCAAAGTGCGTGGCGGTGTTAACTTAATGCATCATCTCAAGAAAACTGGCACACAAGGTGTAATAACATTTTCAACTGGTAATCATGGCATTTCAGTTGCATTAACAGCTTCATTATTCGGCTTAACATCTGTGATTGCAGTGCCGGAAAACAACAATCCGGCAAAGAACAGAAAAATCAGTGAAGCAGGGGCTGAGCTAATTGAGGCCGGCACCTCTTTTGAAGAAGCATCTAAAATTGTCGAGAAGATTGCCTCAGAAAAAGACCTTTATTATGTACACCCTGCTAATGAGCCTCATTTAATTAATGGTGTTGGAACAGAGTTTATAGAAATAATAGAAAAGCTACCAGATGTTGATGCTGTTATTGTACCGATAGGTGCTGGAAGTGAAGCTGCTGCTGCTGTTACAGTATTAAAATCTATGAATCCAAAAATTGAAATCTATGCTGTGCAAGCAAAAAATTCCTCAGCAGCATATCAGTCATGGAAAGCAGGTGTCATAAAAACTGCTGGAAACACAACTTTTGCTGGTGGTTTTGCCACAGGTACTGGTTATGAAATACCATTCGAAATTTATAAAGATAACTTAGAGGATTTTGTCCTCCTATCTGAAGCAGAAATATATGAAGGAATTGCATTGGCAAGTTATTACACTCAAAACTTTGTTGAAGGCGCTGGTGCTTCTACTATCATGGCTGCTCTTAAGTTAAAAGATAAGTTAAAAGGGAAAAAGGTTGTATTGCAATTCAGTGGTTCGAATGCATCGCCAGAAGAAATTGAAAAGGCATATTCACTTCCTTGTTTCAGACAAGGCAAGACAGGATAAACATAATCTAACAAGGTTCAAAACCTTTTCACATGGTCCAAAAGTGAAAACTAACCATATATTCAAGATTGATAAAGGTTTCAAGCTCTTTTTTCATTCCAATTTACCTATATTATGTTATATTTTTACAATATTGTTGCTGAATTCATTTTACATCATCTTATCTGTTTTGTTAAGATAAGGGTAATAGATATATGATTCACTGAAATTTCCAATAGTTTGGAGGTACAACCATGAAATCCATCCAGGCAGAATACAAAGAAGAATCAAAAGATATTTCCATTAAAAACGGTGCCAAACAGGAGAGCTGGGTATTGGTGTGTCAGCAATTCAATGATGATGTCGCCCGTATCTGTGATGTAACACAAGTAGAAGATTATACAGGTCTGTTTGAATGTTTTGATGATAATAATAATCGCTTCTTTTACCTTGTTAAGGAAGATAAGG
>JAGLLQ010000536.1 GCA_023140455.1 Desulfobacteraceae bacterium
ATATGATCTTTTAAAGAGAATCTCATCTTAAGACCTCTTACATGACAAAAAATTATCAAAATCAATGCTGCAATTGCAAATCTATAAAAAGTTGAAATCAAAGGGTCCACTGATCCAAGTTGATATTTAATAGCAATCCAGGTTGAGCCCCAGATCAGAACAGTTACAATATATAAAAATTTATTTTTCATTCCATATCCATTAACTTTGTAATCGTCTCTATCTCGTTTTCGAGTTTTTCTTTTTCTTCTTTTATCAAATCAGGAGAGGCAAGTTTCTTTTGAAGACCTAAAAGGATCATCTCTTCACGATATTCATTACATGTATATTTATTATTAGAAAAGCTCATATTTTACAAGCCTTCCATCAAGCTGTCCAAGTTTTAGAGGCTTTTTCCATGCGGGTTTTAATCCCAGGCTTTTAATATATTTTGGTTCTCCAAAGTATATATATGCATTTGAATCCTTGCATTTCTGTTTTAAAAAATCTCCAATAGCTTTATATAACCCATCAAGATTTTCGCCTTTTTGAAGCCTTATGCCATAGGGAGGATTTATCACTATTGTTACATCATTTAATGAGTCTATCTCTTCAAATCTTTTCTCTATAACTGATACATGATTACCATAATGTATCCCCATAAGGTTTGTTTTTGTAGCATTAACAGCATCTATGGAGATATCGCTCCCGGCTATTATTCCTTTTTCAGTCTCTTTTATTTTTGAATCAGCCTCAGTCTTTACTTTTCCCCATACAGGCTCGTTAAAATCCGGCAATGTCTTAAAGCCAAACTTTTGCCGAAATATTCCACTGGGGATATTGCTTGACAACATAAGAGCTTCGCATAAAAGTGTTCCTGATCCACACATTGGATCATACAGGGGCGATGTTCCATCAAAGCCTGACATCTTTATTATTGCTGCTGCAATGATTTCCTGCATTGGTGCTAAAATAGTCTTTTCTCTATATCCTCTTTTATGAAGCGCGCCTCCTGAAATATCAACGCTGATAGTTGCTTTATCTTTTCTAATGTGAAGATTCACTAAAAAATCAGGATTGTCTTTATCAACATTGGGACGTCTGCCAGTCATATCCCTGAAATAATCAGCAATGGCATCTTTTACTCTAAGGCCTGCGTACTGTGAGTGAGATACTTCACTGTCTGAAACATTACTTACAATAGCAAAGGTCATTTTCTTTGAAATAAAATCTATCCATTTGATTTCTTTGCTGCTTTTGTAAATAGCTGAGCTGTCTGGACAGTCAAATGTTTTAAGGGGTGCCAGAACTCTTGAGATCATCCTTGATAAATAGATAATCTTATAAAGAGTTTCCTGATTAGCTTTAAATTTTATCCC
This sequence comes from Desulfobacteraceae bacterium, assembly GCA_023140455.1. Next base: position 1,359 of record JAGLLQ010000536.1, read on the forward strand.
CATATATACAGGATTAATATTTAAAGCTCCAAGCTCTTTTAATTCCTCTACTGCCAATTCTTTTACGCTTTCAGAAACCTGCGCAAAATAAATTGAATCCTTCTCATAATTATATACAAGAGCTTTTTCTCTTCTCTCTTTTCCCCTGCCTTTCTGGAGAATTGCTTTTGTCTTTTTTTTCACTTTATTAACACCTTATTTGCTGTAAGATCCTATTTTTAAAATATCAGCAATATTTGCCTTTTTATTTATTACAGGTTTAATTAATGAAGAGGGGCAAGTTATAATGGTTGAAATCCCCGGACCATGCCCTGCAAGTCTGCAATCACTGTGAACAACTATTCCAATACTTACAGCACCTTTTACGTATGCTCTGCCATAAGAATTATCATGATCTATAAGTGCCACAAAATCACCAAACCGCATTTTATCAAGAGCATATTTTTTAACAGTCTCAGGATCACTTGTCATTACATCATAGTCTCCTGCACCAACATGCACTGATCCGACACCGGAACCCATACAGGCAGCTGGAACCATTGTTGTTACAGGTACTTCAATTGCTCCATTGCCTGTTTCTGTGATATTTAATTTTTTTAATAATTCAGGATCAAGGTTAAAAAGTTTTATTTCCGGGTAATCAAGGAGTTCAAGCCCCTGCCCTTTTGCTCTTATTCTGATTTTATCCTCATAACTTAAATTTTCAAGGGTTTCATGGTCGAAATCAACAATAATATGCTCAGACCCTCCATGATGACCAATTACTACTCCAGCAGCTCCACTTGCCTCACCTGAAATTACTTTTGCTTCATTACCTATGCAGGAAAAAAGCTGGAGAGAGTCATTGGGGAAATCCATTGGCTTTTTAGCATTAGCTGTACAGCTCACACCAGGCTCTATATGATCACCTGCAAGCCCGAATGCAGAATCTCCAACCTTTACATTTAAAGTTATCCCTCCAATAGATGGAAGCAAGAATGCCTCACCTTTGTGATCAACTTTCCAGCCGCGCCTCATTCTGGGTTGTCCTGGTTTGCATTCCAAAAAGAATTCTATAACTGAGTTTTCATTTGTTTTAAGCATAATACTCTCCAAAAATATCTGATATTAATTATTTCTTTAATTTTATAAGAAAAGGCAGTGCTGCTAATCCTATTATTCCACATGTAACATACATATATTGAAGTCCCATGATATCGCCGAAAAAACCCACACTCATTATGGCGACAGCCCTTGAAAAAAAGGCAACCATCATAAAAAGTCCATTTGCCGAGGAAGGTTTGCCGTTTGCATTCTCCTGGATAATTGCCAGCATTACCGGTGTCACAGCAATAATAGTAAATCCGGATACAGCCAGCATTATAATCTGGATAAGCCCTGATGTATATATAAACAGAATAAGCGCAAAAGGTGCAATCAAAAGAGCCCAGAACAAAACTTTTCTCCTGCCCATTAAATCACTTAAAGTACCTGAGAGAAGAACACCTGCAATTCCGAATGTTTCATAAAGAGCAAGCCCTGCACCTGCGAGATAAATATTGCCGGTCTGCTGATTGATAAAAACCGGTAAAAAGATACCCATGGCAGAATGCATAAATGATCTTGAAATAATAATACCTGAAACCGGATAAAATACATGTTTTGTCTCTTTTACAACAGACATAATAGTTATTTTTTTTGCACTGTTTTCTCTTTTTTCCAAAGGAGGCAGGGTAAAGTGCAGGATTACGGAAGTTACAATTGCAAGCAATGCCACAGGGTAAAAAGTTTCAAGGCTTAGCACTGAAATTAAACCCACTGCAATCACAGGTCCTAAAGCTCTTGCTGTCTCGCCGCCAGCCATATAAAGACTCATGCCCCGTCCCTTTTTATCACCTGCTTCCTGGGCTGT
>JAGLLQ010000537.1 GCA_023140455.1 Desulfobacteraceae bacterium
CCCTGATAAGGATTTATCATTGATAGAACTTTTTAAAATAATGATTCTTCTGACTGCATAGACTGCACAATCTACTATATCTTCATATGGAGTCCGGCGATTTATTTTATCAACCTTCTCGAAAAACAGACTGTCCATTGGATCTATCAGGTTTTCCCTGACATCTTTTGCAAATTTCTTTTTTAAAGACTCTTCTAAAATAAGGCTCTGATCAAGTCCTACTCTTGGAAGTATCCAGTTGTCATTATTGTTTGCAAGCTTGCTGATTTCAAACCTCTGTCTGTCCAGTGTAAGGATATTATCTGTACTGTTGGCTGTGACTGCCTTGTTTTGAAAAAAACGGTTATCAAACTTTTTTAAAACATTAAAATTATTATAGTAAGAAAACACTAAAACACCGCTCAATGATAGACAGAGCAGAATCAAAGAAAAAACTCCAAGGCTTAATGTTGTCTTCCTCCACATTATAAATTCAGACAAGGGTGTGAAAACATTTCTGTCTTTGGGTAGGATGGCATTGAAAAAACTTCTAAGGAAAAAACCTTTGTTCCTGTCAAGAGTGTTCTCGTTTGTATACTTTATATCAGTCTCTTGTAAAAATTTTGACTCAGGACTTCCCTGCCGGCAGGCACTTGAGAAATAAACTCCCCTGAATAAAGGGGCTGCCTGATAGATATCATCACCAAATAAAGATTGGACATAGGATTCCAGTCCGGGTTTTAATTGTATAAATTCGTTGGGAAAAGATACTGCAAAATTATTTATCCTGTTTTGAATAAAAACAGATCTTAAACTCTTAAGCTGATCAAAAATTGTACTCATGCATTTTTCAAGGACTTCCATACAATTTGCGTTGCCGTCTTCATTGGAAAAGCCCATGACCTGTTCATTTCTCTGGTCTGGAATATGATCACAAAAATCCGTGAATCCATTAACCAGATCCATTTTTGTAACAAGCAGATAAACAGGAAATTTTACGCCCAGAATACGCATAAGTTGATTTATTCGCTGCCTGATATTTTTTGCTTTTTCACTTAATGCTGTTAAATCTCCACTGAGCAGGTCATTACTTGCTACCGTGACAATAACACCATTTATTGGTTCTTTTTTTCTGTGTTTGGATAAAAGAGTAACAAATGTCTGCCATTCATTTTTATCCCTGTCTTCTTCAATGGGGATACTATATCTGCCCGCTGTATCAAGAATTATTGCCTGATCCAGAAACCACCAGTCATAATGCTTCGTGCCTGTTGGAATTGTATCGCTTTTTACATCGGTTAAAGAAGAGCTTAAATTGGAATTTTTTATTGCTGATGTTTTCCCTGAACGTGATTCTCCCATCAATATATACCATGGAAGAACATAAAGTGGGTTGCCAAACTTTCTTAAATGGGATTTTTTGAGCTTGGTTATTGCTTCTTTCCACTGTGAGTGTACTTCTTTTAAATCGTATTGTTCCGTATCCCGCGCTTTGCCTGCAAGAGCCTCTTCTTCTTTAATAACACTCTGAACAAACTTTTTTTCATTCCGCCTTATCAATAATTTTTTAATTGCAAAAAAACCAAATATAATGCCTATACATGACGCAATGATTACACCAAAAATCCACCATGGCCAGCTTTTTACAATTAGAGTCCAGTAACCGAGACCTGCTAAAATAAGAATAAAAATTAGGAATAAGAATAAAAACAATAAAAATTTGAAAATTTTATTCATTTTTTTCACATTATAGAAAGTTATATGTTTTACATTAACAATCCACTATTGTTAATTATATCGACCAGTTGTTTATTGAAAAAATAAAACAGGGCTAAAAACAATAAAATTGGCAATAAAACAAACAAAGAGATGAAATTAGAATAACCTTTCCATCTTTTTCTTTTCAGCCGCTTATTTAAAACTATATTTCCGGCATCAGGGAAAAGGATGTCAGATATTTCAAAATTTGCTACCTCATCTCCAACGAGCTGCTTGTAAGTATTCAGTTTTATGCCATTAAGTTTTTGCTCATTATAGGGTTCATACAGGCTTCCTTTAAATCCCGATACAAGGCAATAGTTAAAAACCTCAAGGATATCTTTCTCTTCTTCTTTAACTTTTTCAAGCTTTGTAAAAAATTCTGCACCGGCACTGGTTGTGTTAAAATATTTTTTTTGCAAAGAATTTTTTACCCATTCCTGTTTTTGATCCCATCCTGTGGCAAGAAGGGTTTCGTCTATCCAGGCGAATACCGGGAATAAAGCTTTATCAAAGTTGTTCTTTGCAATTCCAGCTGCCTTCCCACACTCTTTAGCCTGGGAAATCAACTGATTATAATTTTCTGCAATTTGAGTATATTCCATTTGAGCAATAT
>JAGLLQ010000538.1 GCA_023140455.1 Desulfobacteraceae bacterium
TCCATGGCATAAGTATCAGCAATATTGCAAAAAATAATATCTTTCTCTTCAATCTCAGGAAAAAGATTTATCACCCTGGTAAAAGCATCTCTTGCATCGGCGCTTCTTCCAAGTTTCAGATTGGCATTACCTATACTTAATAAAAGCTTCGAGGTTTTGTAAATTTTCTCCTTATCCTGTTTAATAATATATTTAAAAACATTCAGCGCATCCAGATAAAATCGTTTATCAAATAATGTATTGCCATATCCTATGCCTGCGTCAGCAGTATAGGTATTATCCGGCATATCTTCAAAAACCTTTTTATAATACCGTAAAGCTTTGTCGTTAAACCCTCTGCTTTTATATATTCCAGCTAAATAATAATAGACTTCTGCAAGACTTGAATAATCTTCATATTTATCTTTTACAATAGTGAGATATCCTTCTGCAACAGCAGGGTTGTTAATTTTCAAATGAATGAGTCCTATTGCGGTAAACCCGAATGGTAATAATTTCGAATCAGAATATGTTACAATTGCATTATGGAAATAATGCTCTGCCTGAATCAATTTTAACGGCTCTTTTTTTTCTGCATACTTATAATAAGCAAATGCTCTTAAATATGATGCCTGCTCAAGGCATGTTTTATTTGTTGTGGAAAGATATTTTTCAAGTATATCTAATGCGGTTTTATATTGTGCCTGTTTTAACAATGAAACAGCTTTCCCCAAATCATCTGAAGTATTATCTGACTTACAATCTGTAATATCTATTTTTAATAATAAATCTGAAATATCGCCGGAATAATTGCTTCTCTCCTTTTTAACTGGGATATACCCCTTGGTTTTTGTATCGTTCTTTTTTGTAATATTAACAGGCGGTTTTTCTATTTCCTTTGGTTCTATTTCAGTTTCTTCAATATTAGTTTTTGTTTTCGTAACTTTCTGCTTAATAAGTTTATATTTTTTTTTCTTTGAATCACTTTTTGTACTTTTCTTGACAACTATTTCTGTTGTCGGCTTCAAAACAATTTTTTCCAGATTAATAACAAAATATGATCCAGTTTCAACATAATCAGCTTTTGTAAAATTAAAATTACGATTACCAATAATTAAAACAGCGACAACATTCCCTTGAAGCCGTTTAAGCACAATACTCTTTATCAAGGACCCTTTACTGCCAATTATTTTTAAGCCCTGCTTTTGCTTAACATTTTTCAATGCCAGTAAAATTTCATTTTTATCAACTCTTATAAACTTTGATGGGACCTTTTTTGTCACATAAAGCTTCACTAGACATGGGGCCTGCTCTATTGTAACCTTTTTAAGCAATACTGTTTCTTCACAATTAACATCACTGCTGAAAGAAACAAAAAAGACTATTAAAAGTAACAAGAGCGCCAAACAACTTTTAACCTTATGATTTAATTCGTCCATATTACTCGCAACTTTTTATATAGTTTATGTAATTTGTATGATATTTTACAAATACTATCATAGCAATTAATATGCCATAACAAACAGAATAAAGATAGAATAAATTCAAAAATTATTAATAACAAAGCGTTACAGGATTTTTACGATTCAATTATAAAAACAATTATCAAATTAATTGTATGCTTACTATCATGCCAATGTCAAAAAATTGACTGGGAAGATTTAAAAAAACGGAGAAGACTCTCCTTGTTCGATTTGCATCTTTTTGATTTTTTCAACTAAAGTTGTTCTATTCATTTGAAGCAGCTTAGCAGCTTTTGCCTTAACCCAGTTTGTCTGGTCAAGAGCGTGACAAATCAAACTTTTCTGAAATTGATCCACAGCCTTATTAAAACCGATATTATTTTCAAAAATCGACGAAACAGTTGGTGTTGCTACAGAATCAGCGGATGTTCTGAAATAATCAGGTAACGCCACAAGTTCAATCACATCATCATCAATAAGGACAGCAATTCGTTCCATTAAATTCTCAAGTTCCCTGATGTTACCAGGCCAGCTATATTCCATCATTATTTTCATTGCTTTATCAGAAATAGTTTTAATTTTATAATGCTTGTTCCTTTTAGTAAACTTTTGCTGAAAATGGTCTGTCAAGGCTGGGATATCAACTGACCTCTCCCTCAATGGGGGGATTTCAAAAGGAATTACATTTAATCTATAGAACAAATCCTGTCTGAACTTTTTTTCTTCAATTGCTAGATTAAGATCGATATTTGTAGCTGAAATAATTCGGATATCAACATCAATAGGGTTTTCTCCACCAACACGCTCAACTTTTCTCTCCTGAATAGCTCTCAGGAGTTTTACCTGTAGCTTGGGGCTCATATCACCAATTTCATCTAGAAACATTGTCCCCTGATCTGCAATTTCAAACTTCCCTCTTCTTGCGCGATGTGCTCCTGTAAAAGCTCCTTTTTCATGGCCGAAGAGTTCACTTTCAAGCAGCTCACCTGGTATTGCCCCGCAATTAATAACAACCATGGGACCGTTCTTTCTATAACTGTTATCATGTATTGCACGGGCAACAAGTTCTTTTCCTGTACCGCTTTCCCCTTCTATGAGGATTGAAGCGTTGGTGGGTGCCACTTTTTGAATTATTTCATACAATTCCTGCATGGGTTTGCTTTTGCCGATAATATTATCAAATTGATATCTTGTTCGCATGGCATCCCTGAGAATATTGTTTTCTTCTACAATCTTGTACACGGAGATGGCCTTTGCGATGTGGGCAATCAGGGCTTCATTTTCAAATGGTTTTAGGATAAATGTATAGGCCCCTTTGTGCATTGCTTCAACTGCCTTTTCAACACTGCCGAATGCAGTCATGATGATAACCGGCATATCCGGTTTGATTTCTTTTATTTTTTCCAACAGATCAATGCCGGTCATTCCCGGCATTTTAACGTCGGTGAGGACAAGGTCTATGAGTTGGGTGTTTAAAATATCCAAGGCCTCCATTCCACTTGAGGCAGTGAATGATCTATAGCCCTCTTCTTGAAGGATCTCTCCTATAATTATCGGATAATGTTTTTCGTCATCCACAATCAATATATTTTCCATTTAGTATAACTCCTAAATCGGTAAGTCGATTTCAACTTTTGTCCCCAAAGGTTCTGCATTGGAAATATTGATGCTGCCTTTGTGGGCTTCAATAATATTTTTGACAATTCCCAGGCCAAGTCCGGTCCCGGTATCCTTGGTTGTGAAAAATGGTGTCCATATTTTCTTTAGCATATCTTCACTGATACCGTCACCATTATCTGTAAAACAAATATGGACCAGACCTGCTTCAGACCATATGGAAATAGTGATGGTTCCGTTTTCTTTCAATGCTTGAAATGAATTTAGTAAAATATTTAAAAAACTCTGATAGAGCATGGCTGTGTCTGCCAGGATTTCAGGGATATTTTTTTGATAATCTGTTTTAATCTGGATTTTTGCATCTTCAATCTGGGGGGCAAGAAATGTCAGGTTTTTTTCAATCACCTCAACTATGGAGCAGGGCCTTAGATCAGGTGTCTTTGGTTTAGCAAAATCAAGAAAGTCGGTAATAATATGGTTAAGTCTTGTTGATTCCTCCACAATTATATCCGGGATCTTGCTGTCGGGACCCAATTTAGCCATTTTTTTTTTCAATAGTTGGGCACTGCTTTTTATTATTCCCAATGGATTTCTTATTTCATGGGAAACCCCTGCGGTCATTCCTCCAATGGCAGACAGGTGCTCAGAGCGCCTCAGCTTTTCTTCAAGCCTGAGGCGTTCTCCTGCCCTGTGCTCAATAATTTTTTCACCATGTTTGACTACAAATCTGAGTATTAGAAATAGAATGCCCATGATAATTAGGCAGGAGGCCACAATCAGCCCCTGGAGTTTGAAAACTTTTTGGTAATCATCGGATATGTCCCTTATGACTTCGATAACACCAATGACCATTCGTTCTCCTGAACGGGAGAGTTCCACTTCCTGAATTAAAGGGGCAAAGGTGATGATTTTTGTTTCTTTGGGAAACCAGAGCAATAATTCAAGAAAATTGCC
>JAGLLQ010000539.1 GCA_023140455.1 Desulfobacteraceae bacterium
GCTGACCTTTCAATTTTAAACACATTTTTACAATATGGCTATGGGAAAAAACAGAAAGATGTTCTCTTTAAAATGCTACAAAAAAGTGAAAGATTACATATCAACAATCATACACTTAGTATTTCAACTATTGGCATTAAAGGGCGTATACAAAATCTTGCTGTTGTCGTTCAAATGTTCAGGGAAATTATAAATGTTGATGCAGCTTTTGGAATTTTCCATGATATTGACACAAAAAAATGTATGATAATTGGCAGAAGTGGATCAGATGAAATTAATATGGGACTTATCATGAGAAGTCTCAGTGGCGGTGGACATCCTGGAGCCGGGTCTGCGCAAATTAAAGATGTTAATCCCAAAGCAGTTGAAAATATGATTATTGAATTAATCAAAGGCAATCAGACTACTTCTGTTAATCTTTCTGATATCATGTCTTATCCTGTAATAACAATTAATGAAGATACAAAGGTTAAAGAAGTAGCAATGATTTTACGAGACGTTGGTTGTACCGGCGTACCGATTACTGATAAAAATGATAAGCTTATTGGAATTATGTCCAGACGGGATTTTAAAAAAGTTCGAAAAGATTCACAAATGCAATCTCCTGTTAAAGCGTTTATGACTCGTAACCCTGTTAGTATTTCATATGATAAGACTGCAATGGAAGCAGCTAAATTAATGATTAAACATGACATTGGAAGAATCCCAATAATTAAAAATGATAAAATAATTGGAATAGTTACCAGATCAGATACCATGCTCTATTTTTATGATCTTTTACCCGATTAAATTTTTAATAATTTTTTAGCTTTAACAGCAAGTTTTTCTCTGAAAATTTTTGCATTATGTCTTATATCTACTGGGAATGCATTATCTATAAAAAAATGTTTAATCTTTTTTGTATGGGAAAATGAATCTGCAAGTTTAGAAAGTTCATTAATCAATTTATCTTTATCTTTTATCTTAGAAAAAGGTTCAACAAATATTACTGGAATTTGATCTCCTTTTTTCCCAACTCCTACAAGGGCACTTCTATAAACCTTTTCATGGTTATTGAAAATTGCTTCACATGGAATTGTGAACATAGTTTCATTCTTTGTTTCAACTCGATGACTTTTCCGGCCGCAAAACCAGATTCTTTCATCTTTATCTTTCCAGGCCACATCTCCCATTCTATGCCATATTTTGCCAAAAGAGTCAGGAATTTTTCCAAAAAGGTCAGCTTTACGATTTTCAAAATAATGTTCCGTAACAAGTGGGGCTTGAACAATAATTTCTCCTACTTCACCTTCATTTAATATATGCACATCTCTTAATTGTGAAATTGTTTCATCAGTTATTTTGATTATTTGTACAGATGTATCAAGAATTGGTCTTCCAATACATAAACCATATCCCTTTTCACTTAAGTCTCTTGTTTCAGATAATATTTCATCACTTTTTATGGAAATAATTGATACTGCTTCAGTTGCACCATAGGGAGTATGAATATAAGCATTATCATCAAGCATAGAAGAAAATTGTTCGATATTAGCAGGAGATACTGGTGCCCCGGCAGAAATAACCCGTCTTAAAGTTGGAAGTTTAATGTTATTCTTTTTGCCATACTTTCCAAGTCTGTGTAATAGAGCAGGTGATGCAAACATATTTGTAACACCATGATTTTCAATTGCCTCTATCAATTTATCAGGATTTGCTTTGGCAGGTTTTGTAGGATCCATATCCGGAATTACAGCAGTCATAGAAAGAGCTGGATCATAAAGTGCAAAAAGAGGGAAGGTTGGCAGATCAATTTCATCACCTTCAACTTTAAAATGATCTTTTAACTGTTCGATAAGGGCATTAAAATTTCCATGGGTATATATAACACCTTTTGCAGGTCCTGTACTTCCTGTTGTAAAAACGATAGCTGCTGTTTCATTTTTTGTTGTTTTAGCAACCCTATATTTTTCTTTTCTTGGTTTCCAGATACTTTTAAGAGTATGCCCGCCCCAAAACCATCTTTTTCCAACAGTCACCCATGTTTTAATGGATTTAAAATACATGGGGGTCAGTTTTCTTAACACATGGGCTTTCTCAATCCCAATAAATGCTTCAGGTTTACTTTGTTCAAGGCATGAAAGCATTCTTTTAATCCCCATACCCGGATCAACAACAACCGGGACTGCTCCGATCTTAATCATGGCAAAAATTATATAAAAGAATTCTATGGATGGGGTGACCATTAATATAGTTCTGGTACCCCTGGTGATTCCAACATTTTCAAGTCCAAAAGCAATCTCGTCAGAACCTTTTTCTAACTGCTTAAAAGTAATTTGACTATAAGTAACTCTTCCTTGTTTGTCCCTTCCTGCCGGATAAACAACTGCTCTTTTGTAAGGAAATTTTTCTGCTGAATATTTTAGTCCTTCGGAAATATTAACAAATTTGCTCATTAGAATATATTTTTAATTTTGTATATTATTTTATTGATAAATCCCTGAGGCGCTTTCACTTTATTTTTTTCAATTTTCTGAATATATGGATCTAAAGTCTTAAGAGCATCAGTGGCACGGTTTAACAGTTCTTCGCTTTTTTCTTTTATCTTTTGTTCGCCTTCGTTTTTATTAACATTATATAACACATAGATTTCTTTAATTGCTTTTTCAATTTTAATAAATGTTTTTTCAACTTTTTCTTTAGCCTTTATCCAATTTTTTTTTTCTTTGTCTGCTATATTTTTTTGTTCAGGATAATTTTCACCAATTTGATTTATTCTACTAATTTCTTTATCAAATAAAAAGACTCTTAAGTCGTAGGTAACTAATGCGAAATACAAATCATTAATCTGGTAAAATGAAAACTTAAGCATCTCGTCAGGCAGGTTTATATTTTTAAGAACAACTGATTTATATTCTATTGGTTCATCTGAAGTTGAAAAATATGTTTTATAAACAAAAAAGGAAGAGCCTGCAAGAATTAATACAAGTACAGAAAAGATTACAAGGTTTTTTACAGTCAAAAAATTTTTCTTTTTTGATGACTTTTCACTTTTATCAGGCGTATCATCTTTATCAGGTTTACCTGAAGATTCTTTTTTGTTTTTCTTCTCTAACCTAGCTGCAGCTTTTGCCTTTTTTTTTGCTTCTTTAGCTTCTTTTTTTGCAGCCTTTTTGTCAGCTTTTTCCTGTTTTTTTTCTTTTGATTTGTCAGCCATATTTAATTAATACCTGAGCATTTAAAAAATGTCAAAATAGACATTAATTATTTAAAAACTTTTCTATTAATAATAATGTTTCAGAAGGTTTGTCCTCAAAAATATAGTGCCCTGAGTTTTCAAAAACATGATATTCAGCTTTGGGAATTCTTTTTTTCCATTCATTTAAAACATTTTTATCAAAAACAAAATCTTTTAAACCCCACAAAAACAAAAGAGGAAAGTCTTTAATTTTATATAAATTTTCATCAACGGTTTTAACAATATTATAAGATATATCAGTTTCAGTTAAAGGGATATCCTGTACAAATTTTAATGTTGCAATTCTGTTTTCCCATGAATTATATGGTGCAGTTAATCCTTTTTTTATCTCTTTTGAAAGTTTAGTCTTAGCTGCGATATAAAGTGCACCTACAGAAAATATATTAAGTCCTAAGACAGCTGGCACACCAAATGGTGTAAAATATTTAATTAAGGCTAATCTTAAAGGAAAATTTTTACTTTGAGGCCTTAAAAATCCAAAGGTATTTGTAATGATTATTTTTTCTATTTGTGAAAGGTTATCCAATGCCCAGGCAAGACCTATCATTCCTCCCCAGTCGTGAACTATAAGGGTTATTTTCTCTTTAAGATTAAGATGTTCTATAAATCTTGTAAGGTCGGCAACCCTGTTCTCAAGTGTATAATTATAATCCTTAACTCCTGGTTTATCTGAAAACCCGCATCCAATGTGATCTGGGACAATTGTTCTATAATTATTTGAAAATTTATTAACAACGTTTCTAAAATAAAATGACCATGTTGGATTACCATGAACCATTAATAAAGGTTTACCCCTGCCTTCATCGATATAATGCATATCAAATCCATTATTTTTAAAATAATTTGATTTATAAGGATAAATTTCTTTAAAACCTTTTGTTGAAACAATTTTGTTATTGATTGTTCTTTTTGTCATTTTACCACTTAATACCCATCACTAAACAATTGAGCCCACTACCGACACCAATGAAACAGACAAGATCATCTTTTTGTAAAAAATCCCTTTCATCTGCAATTGCAGCTGTAATTGGCAATGAAACTGATCCAATATTTCCTAAATATGGAAAAGTTGCAAAATCTTTTTTTATATCAATCCCAAGTGCTTTATAAAAAGATTGATGATGAACAGCACCTACCTGATGTCCAATAAATTTATCTATATTATCCGGAGATAATTTAAATTCCTGTAAGAATTTTGTAAAGGTCTCAACCACGAGCTTAGTACCATTTTCAAGGACTGAATTAGCCTGTGTTCTCATAATGATCTTTGAATTAACCGGCATTCCCTTTTCGGAAAATCCCCAGCTACATAAATTATGGTGCTGGATTGAATTTTTTATAACGGCACCTTTAATCTGGTGTTTGGAATTATTGTTTGAAAATGATCCATCTGTCAGGAGCACTGCTACTGCGCCGGATCCACCGGTCATTGTGGCAAGAGTCTCTTTATAAAAAGCTAAGGTCTTATTCTCATTAATTTCATCAATTGTAGAGTCTATAATTTGCCTTGAAGTTTCACACGATACAACAAGGCCAGCTTTAATTTGCCCAAGTTCAATTGCATTTGCAACTTGAATCATACCGGATATAACACCGAGGCAGGCATTTGATACATCATAAATATGAGCATCTTTGCTGATATTTAAATTGTCAGCAATCGAGCATGAGGTGGCAGGTTCAAACCCTTCCTTGCAGACACCGCAAAAAACTAATGAGTCAATTTGATCAGGAGAAATTCCAGACTCGTCAATAGCTTTTTGACCTGCTTTAACAGCTTCTTCAGATATTGAATGGTCAATATCCCAGCATCTTCTCTCTTTTATTCCGGTAAGCGCAAGAATCTGCCCGGGATTAAAATCAGTGACATCATAAAAGGGTTTTAATCTTTCTTCTATTTCATCAGTGGTTAAGACATTGGGTGCTAACTCATAACCAAATGCTTCAATAAATACTTTCGAATATCTCATTATTTATCTCAATTTATTTTCAAAAAATTTCTTATAAATTATTTCCACAGATCTTCTATCTCTTGTTGGATAAGACCTTTAATTTTTATTCCCATGTTTTTATAAAATACAATCTGCAAATCATCAGAAAACATATGAGCATCTGCAATTATATATGGCTCAGGATTATAACCAATATCTTTTATTTCAATGTAATAACCTGCTTTTTTAGTCTCGATTGTAACGGGTCCTCTACATTTAAGATCACTTTCAACACCGTCAATAATATCATAAAAAACATCATCTCTATTTGAAACCCATCCCATTCTCAATGTAAAAATTCTCAAAGCATGGGAGCAGCATTCATACATGAGGGTCCCTGGCATTACCATGTCATCTATAAAATGACAAGTCAAAAACCAATGATCTTTTTTAATATCAGCTTGAGCTGTTATGGAACCAAGACCAAATCGTCCGCCCTCAGGATCAAGTTCTGTAACACGATCAATTAAATGCATTCTTTTACCAGGCAATCTCATGGATTTTCCAAGTTTAATACCCTTAAACTGATCACCAAATGCAAATTCAAGGTCTAAGTTTCGTAAAGCTTCTATTTTTGCATCACTAAAACTCTCTTTAATAAAGTTGACAGGTGGTTTAAATTGTTTTTCTTTTAATTTTTTTTCAGCATCTTCATTTTTTAATATAATCCCTCCGGAATTTTCTACTTCTTCAGGAGTAAAAAAGCCAGCACACCCATCACGCATAGAAATTAACAACTGATCATTAATATATCCTTTATAGTGGAAAAAGAAAAGATATACATCACCCTGATTTAAAAAACGATCAATTTCAATATGATACTCAATAGTCTCTCCTGGCTCAGGAAGAGTTCTGTGAAAAGTGACCTTTGCATCAAGCAGTCTGTAGCTTCTGATACCTTTAACTTTATGATCAATTCCAAGATAAGATGAAAGGAATAAATCTGCCTGGCCTGCTTCAATTGAAATAGAAACAGGTGCCTTGCCACCATCAAGATACCATGCATCAGGTTTTACATCATGTTGAGTAACAATCTTCCCGGGATTTAAAGAAAGCATTTCGCCTTCAATATTCATTATCCTGTCAACTAGCATTAAAGGTTCTGCGGGAAGCCTGACCCGTACTGGATAAGTATCTATAATTTCAAATTTTTCCCCTAATACATTTGAAGCTTTTCCAATTGCAAATTCTATACATTGCTCTCTATCAAATAGTGGTTTTAATTCAATATTTTCTACAATTGCTGAATCGGGCGTCAAAGATGAAATCTTTGTTAAAGCTTTAAATTGTTCCTCTAAGCCGCGCATATTCTCTTTTGTCAGCTCAAGAAATTTATTATGTGCCTTTGCTGTGTCTTCAGCACTTTTAACAATCAACTCAGGGTTTGATTCCGGATAGTATTGATCAGCTATATAATTATTATTAATTGCCCTGGGTTTTTTATACTCTTCAATGAGAATATGTGAGCATGCCCCATCATCTGTAATTGATGCGATGCAGGCCTGTCTTTTATTAATTACCTGATTTTTTTCAATGAGCATTGATCTGTTAAGAGACAATATACCTTTAATAAATGAAATAAGGCCGGATACTCCCTTAGTGTCACCTACAATTGAGTTGGCGGATTCAAAATTGATTGAGGAGGTTGAATAAGATTTTCCTCCAATATATTCTTTTAAAGCATTAGTCTCAATTTTTTTTTCTTCTTGATAAGCTGCTGAACTAAGTTCATAATGCTCAATATTTTCAAAACCTGATAAACTGTTTTCAAAACATCTTTTTAAAGATAATTGATAGACATTTTTAATTCTTTCATTATTCAAATTCCTTTCACATCTTAATTCTCCTGCTGAACCCTTACCTGTTCCTTTAATTATCCCATAAATTTTATCATTATCTTTTTCAGCCTGATCCAATGTCTTTAAAACAACAGCTCCTGCACCTTCAGAAAAAAAATAATCAGGTATACTCTTCTCAAAGGGGATTAAGCTTTTATTTAATTTAAATTGTCGAATATCAGAGGCCATATCAACACTGCCACATAAAAAAACATTTGTTTCTCCGGATGTG
>JAGLLQ010000054.1 GCA_023140455.1 Desulfobacteraceae bacterium
GTCTGGTCAGTATCCTGAAATTCATCTATCAAAACTGCATGGTATTTTTCCTGTATTGCGGAGACGAGCACCTCACTTGAATTGGAACCTGAATTAACTTTAATATTATCATTGTCAGGTCTACCATTAAGTGCCCGGGCAAGATCATTGATCAAATCATTGAAAAAAACAACTCCGCTTGTTTCTTTATTTTTAGAAAGTTTATCTTTTAAATATTTAAAATATTCTATTTCAAGGCTGATTATATTATTTTCAAAAACCTGGCTGAATTCGAAAATCTTCTGGCAAAGACTGAAAAATTCATATTCAGGCAAATCAAAGCCAGATTTCAGCTTCTCGTCCAATCTTGTTAAAGTAAATTTATATAAGGAATCACCTTTTTCATTCATTTCAAAAACAGTGTTTTCAAAAGTTGTGGATAATTGATTTCTTATCTGTTCAAGCCAGTTATTTACTGAATTTTTTTTATAACTCTGCTTATTTATTCCAGGATTATTTTGAATAAAATCCTTAATCTCCGAGTCCTTATCTTCTACATATTCCTGAATCTTTTTTACAACATTCCTGTATTCATCAAAAACATCTCTAAATTCCATTATTTCAGGAATCAAGGTAATATCAGGCCGTGAAAGAAGTTTAGAAAACTTTCTTATTAATTTGTCAGGAACAAAATTCTTCTTTTTTAAATATTTTAAAAATAAAGGATCAGAGTTATTTACATATTCTGCAAAAAAATCAAAACAGATTTCTTTTTCAAGCAAAGATGAGTCAGCAGACAACTCTATATCAAAAAGAGTTTTGCTTTCAAAAGCATTTTCTTTAAGCATTTTAAGACAAAAAGAATGGATAGTCAGGATTGATGTTTCATCAAATAATTTCAGGGCATTTCTTAAATACAACTTTTTACTATGTATCTCTTTTTCTGTACCTGAGCTTAGATATTCATTAAATTCGTGGTCTGATTGGGTATTTAGCCCAGAATCAAAATTCACACTATCCAGATACGAAAAAGCCTGCAAAAGTCTTTTGCGAATCCTCAATTTTAATTCAGCTGCAGCAGCTTCTGTAAATGTTACAACCAGGATGGAATCAGGTCTGTGCCCTTCCAGAACAAGTCTTGTATAGATTGTAGTTATTGTATAGGTTTTGCCGGTGCCTGCGCTTGCTTCAATTAAAATTGTATTTTCAAGCTCAACATCAAATGGATTAAGTATTTCCATCTTATCTCATATGCTCCATTAATGGCTTAAATACGCGAATTGAATTTTCAACAAAACCGGTACTGATTAAATAATCAACATTTTGAAAAAGATCCTGTTCTCCGAAATAAAGGCTTGTATACCTGTTTATTTTATCTCCTGTATTAAAAAAAGAATTATACCATTTTGCTTTACATTGTTGCATGACACTTAAAATGTTATCTTTAAAAACATCTCTGTCTGTATTGAAATCAGAGTCAGTTTTTAAAATTCTTTTTACAAACTCATAAGATGTTTCCGGAAAAAATATAAATGGTTCAGCAGATCCTGATTGATAACAATCAACCAGGTCTGATAATAATTTATAAGCATCATGACGATCAATTTCAGAAAACACAATCTCCTTTGCTATATCTTTAGATTGACTTGTGTTTTTCCCTACAAGTACTGTTTTAAACGAATTGCCATGTCCTAAAGAAATGTTTAAGGCCAGGTGGTATATCCACCCTTTTAAAAGCCTTTGAGGATTAAGTTTCCCAAAGGTTAAGATGAAACGCCCATATCCTTCTTTAACAAGATCTATTGAGCCTGAAACATTGATTCCATTAAGGCTTATATTAACATTTTGCGGAGCTATACCTTCTTTTTCAATTATTGCTTCTGCTTTCTCAAATATGGGGGCAGCCTGTGTATATATTTCTTCTAAGTCGACTTTTCCTTTCTTCCCGAAAGAAAGCCTGCCTGTAGCTCTATACCTGTCATAATCAATACTAAGCCGTCTTGCATCAACCCCTTGTTCAAGGATATCAGATCCTAACTGAAAATTATCAAGCTGGTCTATCACGACAGGTTCTCTGTCGTCCTTTGTAATGCTGGATTCCTGTAAAACTATACCAAGCCTGTTTTTTATCATATATTCCAGAGGTTGTTTTAAAAAATAACAAAGGCTGTCTAAAGAGATATCTTCTTC
Organism: Desulfobacteraceae bacterium; assembly: GCA_023140455.1. Next base: position 2,170 of record JAGLLQ010000054.1, read on the forward strand.
CGGCAGAGCAGATAAAGAAAAATCTCTATTAATGAACATTTCTTTGTTATCAGATCTTTTTGAAAAATTTTCAGAAATCTTTAAAGCATAGGTTGAAAATGAAAAATACTTGTCATGGTCAGTAAAATACTTTGGGCTGAAAGGCTGGAGCGGGTGATAACAGATGAGTTCATCTTCTGATTCCAACTTGAAACTATCCATAATCACGTCTACCAATTCACTTACACTTGTTGAACAGGGTATTGGCGAATTGTCTTTTATATCAGCGCCTGTATATGTAATGATAAAATTTTCCCGCGCAGAGATCAAAGCTTCTAAAAAAAGGAATCTGTCTTCATCCCGCACATTTTTATCACCAATCCTGGGAAATCTTTCAATCAAATCAAAACTTCTTGAACCTGATTTCCGCGGAAAATCCAGCTCACTCATACCCATTAATCCAACAACCTTAAAAGGAATGCTTCTCATTGGCATTAAATTACAAAATGTGATCCCGCCAGTCATAAACGACCCTGCTGAAACAGATTGGGACAACTTATTCTCAATAATTTTCAAGGCAACTGCAAAGGAAATTTTGTTATCAAACAAAGCCTGGTCTGATTGGTTTTCAACTTGCTGAATGATATCTAAAATAAATAAAAACTCACTCTCATTATCAGCAGCTTTTGCAATCATGGAATTTAAAATCTGCTTAAAAGTTTTACAAAAACCGAAAATATTATTTTGTCTTGAAAGAGAAGTTGCTCCTCTGAAAAGAGTATCTAAAAATAAAGCGAATTTTCCAAAAATTTCAGCCTCTGCGCCTTCAGAGCAGTGAGCAGGGAGAACATTGCAAAAAAGAGTATTACTATCCTCTGGCATGGCATATCCAAGCATAAGCCTTTGAAGACCAAACTGCCATGTGTTTTCATTAAACTTTGGTAAACCTGCTTTTTTTTTATAATCTGAATCAATACCCCATCGTATGCCTGCATTTTCAGTATATTTTTCAATTATATTCAACTCGGTCTGGTCAATGGAAAATTTTTCTGCAATCGGGGCTTGAGAGAGGAGATCAAGTACAGGATGCAGTTCAAACCGGGAACCCATAATATTTATAATTTTTAAAAAAGCTTTAATAATTTCAGACTCTGTTCTTTGTTTCCGATCACTTATTGAATAAGAAAATCTATATTCAGTTGAGAACACAGCTTCAATTAAAGGTGCGTAGGACTCAATATCAGGCATCATCACTATAATATCATCGGGCTTCAAATCAAGATTCTTTTCAAAAAGATTTAAAAGCTGATCCTTGAGTACTTGCACTTCCCGCATTGGGGTATGGCATGAATGAATTGAAATTGAATTATCATCTTTAATAGAAATATCTACAGGTTCTTTGTCTTTGCCATGTTTTCTCTCAAAAAGATTTAATATATCCGACTGAAGAAAAGAAAGCATTGTTTCTGAATCAAGAAGCGGATCATGCCACAACTCTGGCAAAGGCTCATGGTAATTAAATTCTTCAATCAGAACCTGCAAATCTCTGCCTGATTTTCCGAATGATGCGACAAGAGGGTTTCCAGCTTCAAGATACTGTTCTTGCTCTAATTCTGCTCTATTAATAAACCGGGGTGTTGAATACCCAAAAAACTCTTTGGAGGGTACAAGTAAGAACAAATTGATATCAATAAAAAAAGACAATTGCTCAAAAAAATTTAAAAACAGAGGAGGATAAGATGATATTCCAAAGACTGAAATCCGCTGGGTTAAATCACTTTTTTCAAAATCTTCTGCAAGTTTTACAGGAGAACAGTCAATACCATTCTCAATTAATTGTCTAAATAGAATAGCTTGCCATGTCCAAAAATCATTTTTGCCTTTATTAAGATGTGAACCTTTAAAAATATCAATATTATTCTGCCATTTTGATAATATATCAGGCCGATAAATCCGATAGTCATCAAAAAGGGCAGCGATATTACTGCTGAGTTGATAAAGCCTGATACCATCTTTGTCTTCTGAAAGATAAGCCTTAATACTGCGGAATCTTGGACTATATTTGTCATCATGTATAAGTTCAGGAAGCAAACCCATAATCTTCCAAAAAAGCATATTGCTGTCAAATTGAGATTTTAAGGAAAATTGTTCAATAACCTCTCTTGGAAAAGAATAATTGATGTTTGCACATATCCCAAATCTTTTTGCAAGTTCAATAGATATCCATTGTTTCATTCCCCGGCTCTGGATTACTATCTGTTCAAACAAAAAAGGATCCTCCAAGGGATCCTTTATAACAGATGCTAACGCATCCATAAGATATTCCATTCTATTACTTTTAAAAATTTTCAGCAAAGGTGGGTTCTATTTATTTTTTAGTTGAGCCTCATGGTTTATATTCTGGTACAATACCTATTAAACAATTTTTAATTTCTTTTTTATCTCTCTCTTGTGCAGCTTTTTTTAATTTCTCCATACCAGTATCAAAATTGTCAATGGCATACTTGTTACTATTCAATACCATCATTTTATCATGATTTGTAGAAACTACATTCTCATCTGCTGTCATCAACTCTTCATAAAGTTTTTC
>JAGLLQ010000540.1 GCA_023140455.1 Desulfobacteraceae bacterium
CCGGATGTGAGAGATTTTATTCCTGCATCTATTGCTTTTAGACCTGAACTGCTGCCTGCTGATACTGTAAAACACGGTCCGCCAAATTTAAATTCTCTTGCAATCCTGCTGGCAACGATCCCACCAAGTGCTCCCAATGTTCTTGTTGCTGTTAATGGTTGAGCTATAGATTTAGATTCTGATTTCCATCTTAAATAATAATCAGTAGCTTTAAAATCAAATTCAATACCAATTGCAGCGCCAAAATCAATTCTTGAAGGTTCGTCTTTTTCTGGACGATCCTTTATACCTGCATCAACAAGTGCGTTTTTTGCAACTTTTAACATAATTAACTGGTTTGGCAGGATGTCATCAATTTGATTTGGCGGAATATGAAATTCATGATCTAAAACAGGTAATTTTTTAATAAAAAAACAATTTTCTTTAATCGACTCTGACCATTCAGGGGCAGGGCATTGACCTCGGTTAAATATACTCTCCAATTGAACTATGGTTTCATTACAGCCAGTAATAGCACTCATGCCCACAACTGCAACAGGAATATTGTTATAAGACTTATTTGAAGAAATAAAAAAATTCTTTTGTTTATTATTAATAAATTCTTCAACAACAAGATGAGCATTAATACCGCCAAATCCAAAAGCACTGATTCCTGCTTTTCTTGTGGTATGAGAATTGTCTGTTTTCCATTCTTCTATTTCAGTCTGCACTTTAAAACATGACGCATTTAAAGGACTGTTGTCAGGCGGTTTTGAGAAATTAAGAGAAGGTGGCAAAAATTTGTTTTTCATAGCAATTAATGTTTTAATCATCCCTGCAGCACCGGCACCAGTTAAAAGATGTCCTGTCATTGATTTTACAGAGCCAATGGAACATTTCACCTGTAATGATTTATCAAGTTTGTTTAAATGCTGCTGTACATTTATCATGGAAGAAAGTTCAACATTGTCTCCCACGGGAGTAGCAGAACCATGGCATTCAATATACTGTATCTGGTCTAAAGACCACCCAGCCATCTTATATGCCTGATTCATAGCCCTGATTTGCCCTTCAGACGCTGGTGCAACAAGGTTCCCTTCAATATCATTTGAAAGACCAAATCCTGCAATTACACCATGAATTATATCATTACATTCAATTGCATCCTTTAACCTTTTTAAAACTATGATCCCTGCTCCTTCACCAACAACAAGACCATCTGCTTTTGAATCAAAAGGTGAACACTGACCAGAGGGAGATAAAGCCTGGAGTTGGGAAAATCCTATTTGTGTATAAAGTGAGTCAGGCCTTGAAACACCACCTGCAATCATCATATCGGCATTCCCCTGCCAAAGTTCTTCACAGGCAAGTTTAACGGAATAAAGTGATGATGCACAGGCTGCATCAAGTGTATAACATCCTCCATAAAGCCCGAGGCTTCGAGCAAGAATAGCTGCAGGAAAGGATACTACTGAAGCTGAAAGACCTTTTGCAGAATCAATTTTTTGCTTTTTATTGCCTGACAAAATATCCCATGCAAATTGAGATGATTTCTCAGTTGGAAGAGATATTGCGGCAAGAATAACGCCTGTCCGTCTTTTTATTTCATCATTTGTATAACAATGTTGTATTGCATCTTTTCCTGCATGAAGTGCTAATTGGTGAGTTAAGTCCAGATTTATTAATAAACTTGGATCAATTTGATAACCATGAGAATCAAATGAAAAATCAGTAATTAATCCTGCTTTTGAGCACAGGGCAGTATCAGGCATAAATACATTTGAGACAGCAATCTCTTTAGGAAGAACCCATCTTTCCTCTGGAACTTCTATTATTGCACTTTTTTTGTTTTGAATATTTTTTAAAAAAATATCTAAATTTTCAGCGCCAGGGAACACACCAGCAATACTAACTATTGCGATTTTATCCAATTTGCTTTTCATTTGTATGTATATAGTTTTATAAAAAAATAGTTACAACTAAAATATGTAAAATTTGTGTAAAATTACTTTGCTATTGACTTAACTTGCCTGCTGCGCTATCAAAATTAATAGTAAAATAATTATTAAGGATAACAAATATTTAAGATAAGGCTATGAAAAATATTAAAAGAAAGAAAAATGTCAATCCTTTCGGTGTGAGCAGAGTTGATAACCCTTTTCAGGATCATATTGATTTAAAAACTCTTTTTAGTAATCAGTATAAAAGACTTAAATCAATTATCGAAGAGATCAGTGATGACAAAAATCATCAGTCAAGGGGAGTTATTGTTGCTGGAGAGCCTGGTGCCGGAAAGACTCACCTGATAATGCGCCTTGCTAAAGACCTTATTAACAGCAATAGAATTCTTTTTATTCGACAGCCCAATAATCCCGATGCAATTTTTTATCATATCTATGCAAGGATTGTTGAGTCCTTGGTTCAGAAAGTGCCCGGGACACCTTATACACAAATAGAATACCTTTTGGCAAAAAGTTTTTCAAATATTTTCATTAATGATGTATTAAAACAAAAAAAACCATTACCCAAAATGCTTGCCATGAAAAAGATGCTTGAAAAAGACCATCTTAATTTATTAAAGAAACTTGGTAGCACCGAGAATGAAGAAAAAAGAGTTAAAAACTGGCTTGGCATTGAAAAGAGAACCCTTAAATGGTGGGGTGCAACTCACGGATGGGGAATAGGAGCTGCTGTAGTTAGAGCTTTTGTGAAATACTGTTCATATCCTGATTTTTCAAGAAGAGAGATTGTACGAAAGTGGTTAATTGGTTTGGAATTATCAAAGTATGAGATTCGAAGAACAGGTCTTGAGAACATAAGTGACAAAATCAATACAGAAGAATTTGCTTTAGAAGCAATTTCTGTTCTTGGCAAACTTTCAATTCAGGACGAACCATTAATACTTGTTTTTGATCAACTTGAAGGCTTAAAATATAACGAAGAGCTTTTAATGAAATTTGGAGAAAATATTAAAGAAATTTTTACACATATTCCAAATTGTGTTATTGTTTTCAACTTTTTTCCGGACAGATGGGAAGAATACTCAAACATTTTTGATGAATCTATTGTACAGAGAATGTCAAAAGATATTATTGTTCTTAATACTCCTTCAAAAAAAGAGATGAAAGAGCTTATAGTTTACAGAGCTAAAAAATATAATGTTGATGTTAACAGTATTTATTTAAAAGAAGATTTTGAAGTTATATTGAATGGTATTAGCATAAGAAGCGTGCTAAACAAAGCTTCTGATTATTTTAAATTCAGAAAAGAGGGGATCCCTTTACCTCAAAAAATTAAAAATAGAACTGGATTTAATGATGAAATAAAAGAAGAATTAGATAAACTCAAACAACAAATTTCCTGGATCAGAGAATATTTAAATATCGAAGCTTTGTCTGATGATGAACAAAAAGAGATGACAAAAATTAAAAAAATTCTTAAAACCTATGAGGAAAATGCCACAAAAGATTATGAAAAATATTTAATTGTCAGTGATTCAGATGACACAGGCAAGGTAGATATAATTGCAAAAGCTTTAATGGAAGATTGCCTGCTTGATACTTCAAAAACCAAGATGGGTAGAAAAAAGCTTCCAGAACATATTATGATTAAAGACATTGATAACAATGAGATTGTTATTGGTTTTCTCCATATAGATGGTAAATCATTTTCATCAAGAATTAAAAATTTTAACAGTGTTGTTTGGGAACACCCAAATACCATGTTTTATATTTTTAGAGACAGCAGGGCTCCTGAAATTCATTCAAAAAAATC
>JAGLLQ010000541.1 GCA_023140455.1 Desulfobacteraceae bacterium
GGTATTGGATACCTGGATAAATATATGGAAGAAAATCCTGAGGAATTTTTAGAATATTGCGATTGGATGGGGATTCCCATGCAGGCCTATCCTGTTACTCTTGATCGTTTTAAAGGACTTTTGACAGATGCATTAAATGTTTTGGGTTCCTGATGTAATATAATTTGAGGTTTATGATTTATAGCATTTAAAGAGGACAATATGAGATTTGTTATCATTGGTGGAGATGCAGCGGGAATGAGTGCTGCAAGCAGGGCAAAGCGAAAAGACCCTGATATGGAAGTTATTGTGTTGGAACAGACACAGGATGTGTCTTATAGTGCCTGTGGTATGCCTTATAATATTGCTGATTCAAAGAGAGATATGGAGGAACTTGTAGTTAGAAAAGCTGAAGTTTTTGTTGAGAAGAATCATATCAATCTTTTAACAGGTCATAGAGTTGAGAAAATCGATCGCGTATTGAAAAAAGTGACTGGGAAGATCATCAATCAATTTGATGAAAATGATAAAAAAGAGTTTTCATTTGATTATGATAAATTGTTTATCGCAACAGGAGCATCACCAATTCTTCCAGAGTTGCCCGGTTTCGATCTTCCCCAGGTGATGACTTTAAAGAGCCTTGAACATGGCAAAATGATAAAGTCCTATATCAAGACAAATCAAGTTAAAAAAGCTGTGATTATTGGTATGGGATATATTGCAATTGAGATGTGCGAAGCATTCAGAAAAAGAAATATTGAGACCTCCTTAGTTAAACCAGGACCTGAATTCTTACCCTGGATGGCAAAGGACCTGTCTCAGATAGTTAGAGCTGAGATGGAGGGGAATGGGGCAAGCTTGCATTTAGGGCACTTGGTCAAGCAAATTGTTCCTCGAGAGGAGAGAGTTTCTATTGAATGTGAAGGTCTATCCCTTGATGCAGATATAGTCTTGGTTGCAATGGGTGTGAAACCTTGCAGTGATATTGCAAAAGATGCAGGGTTGGAATCAGGAATATCAAATTCGATTGTTGTTGATAGGCATTTAAAAACATCAGATAATGATATTTATGCAGCAGGAGATTGTGCAGATGCATTCCATTTGGTAACAGGTCAGAGATGCTATATCCCTCTGGCATTGAGAGCAAATCGTGCAGGGTGGGCTGTGGCTGATAATATCTGCGGTATATCTACATCTCTTCAAGGAGTCGTTGGTACTTCAGTCTTCAAGGCTTTTTCGCTGGAGGTTGCAAGATCCGGACTGAATGTCAAGGAAGCGTTAGATGCAGGGTTCGATCCAGTTGAGAATACGGTAAAAACAAGATCACGTGCCCATGGTCATCCTGGTTCAACACCAATCCATATAAGCCTTGTTGGAGACAGGAAAACAGGTCGTCTTCTAGGTGCTCAGATGGTTGGCAAGGAAGGGGTTGCCCACAGAATCAATGCCATTGCAGTCGCTTTGCATAATCATATGACAGTGTCGGATTTTTCCCAGACAGATCTTGCTTATGCACCACCATTTAGCCCGGTGTGGGATCCTTTACTGACAGCAGCTAATCAGCTTGTTAAGAGATTAGCGCCTCAATAAGTTTATTTTTGTAGGTTCTTCAGAATTTTCAATGTAAAGTTTAGAGATTTGATTTGTCTTATATCACCATATATTGTAAACTGAATTGTAGTATATTATTGCAATAAGTTATGTCGGTGCTTGGGACTTATTTTTATTATCAGCTGGCATCAATTGTTGCCCTAACTGGTTATGGTTTTTCTTTTGTCGCTTTTATCAGTATTTATAGTATTTGTCTGCCAACCGCTTATTATATCTGGCAAATATTTCGCCGAAGAAAACATCAATCATATCTGATTAATACTTTTTGTATAGTTTATATTATTGCTCTCATACATCTGATGGACTATCCATTTCTACGTTTGGTGGATTGGTTTGCCCCTTATGGCTTTACTATTCATACTGCTATTCATGTCGGTCTTGCTGTACTCCTGCCAAGTATCCTCATCAAAGAAAATCTTATGAAATATAATGCAGAACTTCTGGCCGGCAAAGAGGCTCTTCAAAAAGCCCAGAATTATATAGTCAATATCATAGATTCCATGCCGTCAATCCTTATTAGTGTGGATATTAACAACAAAGTAACCCAGTGGAATAAAGAAGCGCAATATTTAACAGGGATCTCATCGAAAAAAGCAGTAGGACAGACTCTTGAAAGTGTGATACCCCGCCTGAGATCAGAAATGAAGCAAGTACATCAAGCCATTGTCAATCGTGCAAAGCAAACCAATTCAAAGAAGATATATCAGAAAGATGGTGTGACGCATTATGAGGATATAACAATTTATCCATTGATTGCCAATGGTGCTGAAGGTGCCGTAATCCGTATTGATGATGTTACTGACAAGGTTCGTATGGATGAGATGATGATTCAGAGCGAAAAAATGCTTTCTGTTGGCGGATTGGCTGCGGGTATGGCCCATGAGATCAATAATCCCCTGGCCGGTATGACCCAGACTGCCTCGGTAATGAATAATCGCTTGGCTGATATTGAGATGCCGGCTAACCTGCAGGCTGCAGAGGAAATCGGAATCAGTATGAAGGACATAAAAACCTTTATGGAAAAAAGGGAAATCCTAAATATGATAACAATCATTAAAGAGTCAGGACGCAGGGTGGCCAGGATTGTTACCAATATGCTCAATTTTGCCAGAAAGAGCGAATCTGCAGTATCTTCACATAATATACCAAAACTCTTTGACAAGATTTTGGAGCTGGCTGCAACTGATTATAATTTAAAAAAACAATACGATTTTAAAACTATTAAAATTTTAAAAGAATATGAAGATGATCTGCCAATGCTGCTATGCGAGGGAGCTGAAATCCAACAAGTACTGCTCAACATATTGAGAAACGGAGCCCAGGCCATGCAGGAAGTCATTGGTAAAAATGATAAGAAGCATCCTGAATTTATATTGCGGCTGTCACAGGAAAAAAAGGCAAATATGCTGCGTATTGAGATTGAAGATAATGGCCCAGGCATGGATACAGCCACACAGCAACGAATTTTTGAGCCTTTCTTTACGACTAAACCAACTGGTGTCGGCACAGGTCTTGGTCTTTCAGTTTCCTATTTCATTATTACTGAAAATCATGGGGGCACCATGAATGTGATATCACAACCAGGCGAAGGAGCGAATTTTATTATTCGCTTACCATTTGATAGAAAATCAGATTAACGAAATTGGCCAGGATCAATGGCAAAACGTTTCATGATCTGCTGCAGTCCCTGACGATCAAGGTTGCATTGTTTAGCAGCCTTCGTAACATTTCCGTTAGTCATAGATAGTAATGCGCCTATATAATCATGATTGAAATCATGCAGGGTTTTTTCCTTGGCTGCTTTATAGAATAATTTGTAAAGTTCGGTTTTTTCAGATGAGGAAGCATTAATCTGACATAGTCCAGGCTTTTTAACCGGTAGGTCCGCTTTGTTAATGATTTTTCCTTTTGAATATAGGATTCCCTGAATTATGGCATTCTCAAGTTCCCTTACATTACCGGGCCAGGGTTGTTTCATCAGAAGGTCTAATACTTCAGATGAAATAGATTTAGGCTCCTTGTTCAATTTTTTACAATTTTTTTCTATGAGGTGTTCTACAAGGGCAGGGATATCGGTAATTCTATCTCTTAGTGGTGGTAATTCGATTGTGATAACACTAAGTCTGTAAAAAAAATCCTGTCTGAATTCATGGGCAGCTATTTTTTTTTCAAGATTTCTATTTGTAGAAGCTATGATCCTCGCATCAATTTTATATGTCTTTGTATCACCAAGAGGCTTAATTTCTTTTTCCTGAATAGCACGCAAAAGTTTTGTTTGGATACTCGGTCCGATATCACCAATCTCATCCAAGAAAAGAGTACCTTTGTCAGCTTCCTGGAAAAGTCCTTTTTTATCTCTTACAGCATTTGTAAAAGCTCCTTTCTTATATCCAAATAATTCACTCTCCAGAATATGTTCCGGTATTGTAGGGCAGTTCACCGGGATAAACGGTCCTGCCTGTCTTGAGCTTAGTTTATGAATAGTTTTGGCTGTCATATCCTTTCCAGTGCCTGATTCGCCAAGGATAAGCACTGACACATCGCTTGAAGCAATAAGAGATATTTTTTCAAATACTTTAGCCATTGCATCACTTGTTCCAACAAGTTGAGAGGAAGAGATTTTTTTTTCATTGAGCAGCCTTTTGTTTTCTGACAACAGGCTGCTGCGCTCAAGGGCTTTTTTAATTTTAAATATTATCTCATTTTGATCAAAGGGCTTGGATATGAAATCATAAGCACCTTTTTTAATAGCTTTAACAGCAAGGTCAATATTTCCAAAGGCAGTCAGCATTACAACTGTAAGGTCAGGAAAAGATTGAGTAATATGGTCTAGTAGGCCGAGGCCATCCATTCCAGGCATTTTAATATCACAGATGACAAGGTCAAATGTGTCATTTGCCAGGATATTTATTGCCATCTGAGCTGAATATGCCATGGAGACGTTGCAGTTGATTTCAGGTTCCAGAGTTCGTTTCAGAAGCCTTGTCATATCTTCTTCGTCATCAACAGTCAGGATCTTATAAGGCATTGTTTTATTCCCCGGTTATTTGCCCTTTTCTTATTTATTTTTGTCAGAGAAAACTTGTGGTAAAATTATTGTGAACATTGTACCTTCACCTGGCTTGCTTTTCACTGTAATGCCACCACCATGCTGCTTAACTATCCCGTAACCAACAGAAAGACCAAGCCCGGTTCCCTGACCCACGGGTTTGGTAGTAAAAAACGGGTCAAAAACTTTATCTAAAATATTTTTAGCAATACCGCCACCGTCGTCCTTACAGGTAACAACAGTAAATTCATTCTCTAAATAAGTGTTTATCCATATATTACCGGATTTTTTTTCTTTAATAATGGCATGAGCAGAATTAACCAGTATATTTAAGAAAACCTGGTTCAGTTCTCCACCAGGAACATCTACTGTTGGCAATTCATTAAAACTTTTATGAACACTGATTTGTCTTTTATACTGATTTAAAAATAGACCCAGGGTTAGTTCCAGGTTATCATTAATATTAACCTTTTCCAAAGACTGTCCTGGATGTGAAAATCTATATAATTGCATAACAATATCTTTTATACGATTTGTTCCATATTCTATACCGTTAAGTAAATGAGGCAGATCATCTAAAATGTAATCCATGTCCTCATCCGTATACATCTCCTTTAATTTATCATTATTAACCACACACTCCATTTTAGCAGAATTTACAATTTTAACTATACTGTCTAAATAGTCTTTTAACGAATTAAAATTAGAATAAATAAAAGTAACCGGATTATTTAATTCGTGCGTTACTCCGGCAATCAAGGTTCCCAAGGAGGCCATTTTTTCTGATTGAACCAGGTGAAGCTGAGCATTTTGTAATTTGTTCATGGATTTCCTTAAATCATCCGTAAGGTTCTCCAGCTCTTCATTGTTTTTCAAAAGCTGCTTTTGTTGTTCAATTAAGGTTTTAGTACGCTCCTGCACCTTTAATTCAAGATTTCTTTTTTCTTTTTTTATTTTGGCAATTCGGCTTCTAAAAAACATATAAACTACAAAAATTGTACTTAAAAGAAGAATTGATAAAAACATTCTGGTTTGCCAAAATGGTTTCATTATTTTTATTCTGGTTGATGCCGGCTTAGTACTCCAAAAACCATCTTTATTTCTGGCAATCACTTCAAAATTATATTCGCCCGATTTCAAATTATAAAAATTTGCCTCCCTTGATGCAGTAATCTTTGACCATTCATCATTTTCACCTAATAAGCGGTATTTGTATACAACATCTCTTTCGTCTCTAAAACTAATACCAATAAAATTAATGCTAATCGTGTTTTGATCATATTTCAATTTTAATAGGTTTTTTTGGGGCGCTTCAGCATAAAACACTCTAACCTTCTCTATTTTAACA
>JAGLLQ010000542.1 GCA_023140455.1 Desulfobacteraceae bacterium
TAAGGCTTTCTTTTGCTTTTTTGATTCTAAGGCCTGTTTGAAGAAGGTAGGGTGAAGTACCAACCTGTTTTTTAAAAAGTCTTAGTAAGGCATATGAACTTAAACCCACATCTCTGGCAAGGGATTCAAGTGATAAATTTTCACTGTAATCCACATTGATTTTATCAGTTACCTGTTTTACTTTGTTTGAGTCCATACAGGTTTTGTGAGACGGTGGATTAAAATCAGCATATCTTTCTATCAAAATATGTAACAGTTCAAGAAAAAAGGAATCAAGTGCAAGTTTTGAGTCTTTTGCTTCAAGGGCTGTCATGAAACGACAAATTATTTTCCCAAATACATCATCAAAAACAACTGATTTTGGAAACCATGGAAGTTTATTTTTATCAATTTCCATTTGTTCAAGAGCTTTTTGTATTAAAGAAAGATGAGGGTATAACATAAAATAGCCCCAGCCTTGATCAAGGTCTGAAGCATGCCCGGTGTGGACTTCCCCGGGGTTGACAATAACTATGCTTCCCTTTGGTGCAATATGTGTTTTTTTATTGCACTGGTAGGTCTCAGATCCTTGTAAAATAATGCCAAGAGCGTAGCCTTCATGATAATGTCTGCCAAAGGAATGTTTAAAAAACAAAGCCTTTAACACCTCGAGATTATCAAGGTGTTTTACTGATGAATATTGTTTCCATTCTTTGTTCATGACTATGCTTTTATTTATATGAATATAAAATTTCGTAAAACAGATATTACAACTACTCCTGTTACCATGACAGCGATCATGTTTTTAAAAAACAATGCAGCTGCAAGACAAAAAACTGCAGCAATCGTGGCATCAATACCTCCACAAATAATCTGGGGGGCAATAATAGATACAATAATGGTTCCGGGAATATATATCAAGGTCTGCTCAAAAAGGCGCGGCATATTTTTAATTCTATTGGAAATATAGAACCCCAGAACCCGCGTCAGATATGTGACTGCAGCCATCCCCAGAATGGTTATATAGACATCATAATTATTTGTCATGGATAATCACCCCTGTAATACTTCCTGCAAGGCTTCCTGCAAGAATATACCATTTGCCGGGGAATATCTTTGAAACCAGAACCGCCACTACTGCTGTTACGATCCAGGGTAAAAGATCTCTTCTATCCCGCCACATGCCAGTTGCAAGAAAAATAAAAATTGCTGTAAAAGCAAAGTCAATTCCCCATTTAACAGGGTCGATGTTGCCTGAGCCTAAAATACTGCCGATTGCTGTTGAGATATTCCAGGAGAGAAAAAGAGAAAAGCCGGTGCCAGCAAGTAATGCTGCGTTTTGATTGCCATGTTTCCATTCATTTAGAGAATATGCCCAGTTTTCATCCACCATGAAAAATAAAGAAAGAGCTTTCTGAAACTTGCTTAATCCTTTAAATTTCTCAACAAGTACGGCACCCATAAGAATATGGCGCATATTAACAACAAAGGTTGTGACAATAATGGCTGCTATTGGAAGGGGAGTCAACCACATATCCATTGCAACAAACTGACTGGCACCGGCAAAAACAAATGAACTCATAAAAATTGCAGGAATAAGATCAAGCCCTGCCTGTTTGCTTAATACACCAAATACAAGGCCATAGGATGCAACGCCCAATGCAATTGGAAGACCCGCCTTAAAACCTTTTATAAATCCATTAAAAGAAAATCTCATCATATAATGTCCTCAAAATTGGTACTGATCCTATTCTGAATCAGATTATAGACAGGGGGCTGGAAATAGTATTGTATATTTTTGCGCTGTTATGAAAATTGTTATGTTTCAGGTGGATTTTTTAAATCAGAATTGATTTATTGGAGATGTTGCTTGGTAAAAAATTTGCCGGGCAACAGCAATACTGCTGCCCGGCAATAGTGTTTATTTATTCTTTTGCAAATTCGTCTTTACCAACACCACAGACAGGGCATTCCCAATCATCCGGAAGGTCATCAAAACTTGTTCCCGGATCTATGTCATTATCAGGGTCGCCTTCTGCAGGATCATACACATAACCACATGCGTTACATACATATTTGTCCATTTATAATCTCCTTAAAATAGTTAACAATTTATAAAATATACCATAGTAACTAATATTGTTTAAAGTAAATAAAATTTTATTAGTTATAATAGCTCAGTTTTATTAAGGGCAAAGAAAATCCCTTTATAAGACGCAATGATCAGAACTACATAGAGTATTAAAAGTAATGCACTCATTTATCAGATCTCCTTTAATTAATATGACTCTTCATTAGTAACTTCGTCAACAGTTAGTTTTTTTGAATCCATAAGTTTCCAGACATAGACTACGTACGCAAGAACAAAGGGGATGCCTATTGCAACATAGGTCATGGTTGTTAAAGTATACATACTGGAAGACGCATTGTAGATTGTCAGGCTTGACTGAAGATCAAGCTTTGATGGATAAAATGCTGTATTATTAAATGCAGGCAGACATAATACTACAAGACCTACAAATACAGTACCTAATCCGCTGAACCATA
>JAGLLQ010000543.1 GCA_023140455.1 Desulfobacteraceae bacterium
CCAAACTGCTCATCTATCTTGGTTCCAATGATTATTTCAAGACCCTTTTGCGCCATAGGCGCAACAAGAACACCCTTGATGTCAGCATCTTTTTTAAATGCATTGGCACTTTTAATAATTTGCTGAAATCCTTTTTTGACTTCTTTTTCAGAGCCTAAATTAAGCTTAACTCCGTTGGCATCACTTTTATGCAAGATATCAGGTGAAACAATTTTTAAGACAACATTTCCTTTAATATTATTTGCAATTTGCCATGCTTCATCTTCAGTTTTGGCTACCTCCCCCACAGACGTGGGAGCACCATGCAGTTTGATTAATTGTTTTGCTTCGTGTTCTAACAGTACATATCGACCTTCTTTTCTGGCATTGTCAATAATCTGCTGTCCTTCTGTTTTGGCCTTAGCCCGCCAGTCAAAAACAAAATTAGTTTTGGCATGGTATGACTTTATATAATTGCCATATTTGCAAAGTGATGCCACGCATTTACAGGCAACATCAAGAGACTCATGGACAGGTATATCATAATGCCGTAGCAGATCCAGAGCATGGGAGTCATGTGAGCCATAAAGAGAGTGCATGAAAATCGGTTTGTTTTTCTTTTTTACCATTGCCCCCAGGTGATGTGCTGCTGCTTCTTCTCCAAGGGCAAGGCTTTTATCAAACCGGATACCATAGCCGCCAAAAAGTCCTACCACTAATAACCCTCCGACATTGGAATCATTCAGCATGATTTTGGCGCAATCTGCAAAAAGGCTTGGGTCAGAATCTGTACCACCTGCGACATCTACAGGATTGACAACTGATGCAGCTTCCGGCAGGATTGCTCTTAATTTTTCCTTGGTTTTTTCAGATAATTCCGGCAAATCAATACCATAATCACTCAGGAGATCAGCAGCAATAGTAGCATGCCCTCCACCGTCAGCAAGTATGGCAAGAGAATTGTTTTTAATTGCCGGCTGACTTGAAAGAGTTTCTGCTACAGGAAACAGCTCATCGGAATTTTCAATAACAATAATTCCGGCTCGTTCATAAGCCAGTTTTGCCACTTCACTCATCCCTGCAAGAGAGCCTGTGTGAGATCCCGCAGATTTTTTGCCCTTAGCAGATCGTCCACTCTTTAAAAGAACAATCGGTTTTTCACAGCTTGTTTTATATGCTTCCTGAAGGAATGCCCGCCCCTCACTCATTCCTTCAACATACATCAGTATGGATTTAGTGTCCGGGTCTTTTCTGAAGAACTCAAGATATTCATGGAATTTGATATCAGCTTCATTACCAACACCTACATAGTAAGTAAATCCTTCATGTTTACGAATTGTTGCTTCTGTAATGAGAGTAAGTGCCATATTCCCGCTTTGACACAATAATGCAATATTCCCTCTGGGCGCATTTTCAATACCCACAAGGTTCATATTGCTCTTTAAATTGATCATCCCTGATGTGTTAGGTCCGATTAATCTGACACCAGTCTCTTTTGCAGCTGCAATAACTTCATTTTCAAGCTTTTTCCCTTTTGCGCCTAACTCCCTGAAACCGCCTGCAATAATGACAGCCCCAGCAACCTTTTTTTTGCCGCAGTTTTGTAAAATACCAGGGATTGTTCTTGCCGGAGTTGTAATCAAGGCAAGGTCAACAGGTGCTTTGATATCAGTGATATCTTTATAGCAGTTAAGCCCTAATATTTTATCTTCTTTTGGGTTTACCGGATAAATCTCTCCTTCAAATCCATCTGCCAGAAGAGTTTTAATGGCCTGGTATCCCCGCTTTGTTTTATTTTTTGATGCGCCGATTATGGCAACTGATTTGGCATCAAGCACTTGATCTAACATGATATATTCCTTTAATTATTTTTTTCTTTGCTCAA
>JAGLLQ010000544.1 GCA_023140455.1 Desulfobacteraceae bacterium
TTGGGTCTTTATCAGGATCTGCATAGTCATTAAAAATGTCACTCAACCTCATTGAAGAATCTCTTCTGATTTTCATTATAACACCAGTTCCATTAACATCAAGGTCATCCTCCCAAAGAGTTCCTTCTTGGTTGCCCAAACCCACAAAACTTAATTTGTGTGAAAATATCATAAATTGATCAAAAACTCTGGAAGTAAAAAATATTCCTTCTCCGGAATGATTCTCAGGGTCAGAGGTGAATTTACCCTTTGCAAGTTCCAAAATGGCATGTTTTGAATGCTCCAGTCCAAGTGCATTTTTTATTTTCCTGAAAATTCCAATACCATTATCAATTACCTTTAATTCAAGGCTTAAATGATCAATAATCAACTCTACTATTATTATTCTTGCATCTGAGTGATCAATTACATTGTTTACCATTTCAGTAAATCCATACTGACAGACTTCTTTTACATTGCTGCTTAGTTTACCAAGCAAAGGAGATATGTCTTTGGACCATAAAATATCTTCTTCTAAATTATTGTTTGTATATTTCCATTTATAAACTATTTTAACCAATTGATAGTTAGGACGCTTGTTTGATCCTTGTTTTTCTATAATATTATCTTTTATAAGTTCATTGATATATTTCAGAACAGTTGGTTTTGTGATCTTAAAATAATCACATGTATGTTGTGTAATCCCATCTGGGTTCTTAGAAACATTAGAAATAATAAACTTTTTTATCATTTCAATAACTTCTTTAGTAAATTTCATTCCTATCTCCGAATGCTTTATTATAAAAATAAACGGGGTATTAAAGCCAATACAATAAACATTAACCTATAAAAATAGTAATGTAAAGTAAAAATAAACTGTTTTTCAAGCTTCGATTGACTAACTTGGAAGAAATAATATTACCTAAACCCCTAAAAAATCTTTTACCCATTGATTTTTTGGAGTTTGGATCAGTTGTTCCGGTGTGCCTTGCTGCTCAATTGATCCTTGTTTCATGATGATGACTGTATCACCTGCGGCAAAGGCTTCTTCATGGTCGTGGGTTACAAAAATTGTTATTATATTAAGCTTTGAAATGATCTTTGTAAGTTCTATTAAAAGACGTTTCCTCAATACTTTATCAAGAGAGCTTAAAGGTTCATCAAGCATGAGCAGGCCGGGATTTGGAGCAAGCGTTCTTGCAAGGGCAACTCTCTGACGTTCTCCACCTGAAAGTTCATCAATATTTCTTTTGGAAAAACCATCAAGACCAGTCATTAAAAGCATCTCATTAACCCGGGAGTTAATTTGGACTTTATTCATGTTTTTCATTTTCAGACCAAAGGCAATATTGTTAAAGACATTTAAATGGGGAAACAGAGCAAATTCCTGAAACATCATGCCAAAATTTCTTTTATGGGCAGGATAATTATTCATAAGCTTGCCATTAAACAGTATATTGCCTGAGTCAGCCTCTTCAAGTCCTGCAATAAGTCTAAGCAAGGTAGTTTTCCCACTTCCTGATGGACCTAAAACTGACAGCTTTGTACTCTCAGGTAACCTCAGATTAATATCTTTGAGGATAAGACTTTCATCATCATATCTCTTGTTGATATTCTCAAGGACTAATTCGTTACCCGGCTCATTGTCTATTGTATTTTCCATCAGAATCCTTCTGAATTTTCTGCTCTGAAATTTTCAATTATTACAAAGCAAACTGCTGTAACTATCATCAGTATAGTTGAAATAGCCATTGCCTGTCCATAATTCAATGCACCTGGCTGTCCTAAAAATCTATAGATTGCTATGGGGATTGTTGGTGTTTCAGGTCTTGCTGTAAAAATAGTTGCCCCAAATTCTCCAAGGCTTATTGTAAATGCAAAAATTGCACCTGCCACCAGAGCCTTTGAAATCAGTGGTAAATCAATAGTTCTAAATATTCTCAAAGGAGATGCTCCAAGTATGGATGCTGCATCAGAGAGATTCTTTGGAATCGATCTTAACGCGGGTAAAATTGATCTTAAAACAAAGGGGAACCCGACCAGGGCATGGGCAATTGGAATTAAAAAAATCGAAGTCCTTAAGTTCAAAGGTGGTTTATCAAGGGTTATAATAATACCAAA
>JAGLLQ010000545.1 GCA_023140455.1 Desulfobacteraceae bacterium
ATAGCTTCTGATATCAGTGCTAAAATGGGGATTGACGGGGGGGCTGTAGGAACCACAGGCTCAAGACCTTCAAAGTTAAAGGTCGGGGTGGACGAACATACTAATTATCTTGTGGTAAAAATTGATTTAAAGTTGAAGGAAAATATTGACACTGTCACAGTTTTGAGGAGTGAAATATCTCAATTAGATGAGGAGGATCAGGCACTTCATATCAAAATATCTGAACATGCATATACCCAGGATAGAACTCAGATTAAATTAAAAGATGTTGAAAAGAAGAAATTTGATTTAAAGGCATCAGGTAATGCGGCAGCTCTTCAAAAAGTTGTTGAACTGGAAGAACAGATGGATGTACAGGCAAAAGAGGCGGAAAAAGAAATAAATATGGGTTTTGAACGCCAGGACGCTGTTGCCCAGGAAATTTTGCAGAAAAAAGAGAGAATTAAACAATTTGAAGAGATAAATAAGGAATTTATTGAAGAAAAGAAGAAATTGCAGGAATTTACTTCAAAAAAAGAACCTCTGGCAGAAGTAAAAGCTGCATCAAAAGTATTGAGCGGAACTAAAATAAGCGGCCCAAACGCGTTTGTTAATATGAAAAACACCACCTCAAAATGCAGAATAATGGAAATCAGTCAACATGATGAAGGTATGGAAACGCTTGGCTATTACGAGATGGTAATTACTGATTTGTGAGTGTTATACCCTGATTATTCTGTAATTATTCTGTTTTATTTGAATTAGATAATGGTATTTTAATTGAAAAGGTAGCGCCTTTATCTTTATTATTTTTCACTTCAAGAGCGCCCTGATATTTAGCCATTAACCTTGAACTGACAAAAAGCCCTAAGCCTGACCCTGATTTGGTTTCATTGGATTGTGATTTTGTTGAAAAAAAAGGATCAAAGATTGAGGAGAGTTTTGCAGGATCGATACCCGGGCCAGTATCTGAAAATGTGATTATGATTTCTTTTTGGGTGCAGGAGCTTGAAATATTGATCTGTTTTTCATCTGAGTCTTTCATTGCTTCACAAGCATTTTTTGCAAGATTATAGAAAACCTGAGAAAAGTCACTATATACTCCTTTGATTATTGGCATACTATCTGTCAGATTTAATTCAACCCTGGCTCCGTGTCCCATAATAATTTCAGAACGGATAAATTTCAGTTCTTTTTCTATCAGTTTATTTAAGTTGAGAGATCGTTTCATTTCATTTGGATTTGAACCGCCCTGAATAAGCAAGGTGTCAATAAGTTCAGAGGTTTTTTCAATGGCTTTAAGTACATTAGCGTTACTTTTTTTGATTTTATCTGCAATTGTCGAAGCTTTTGTATCCATTGAAGGCACTGATCCCAGAAAAGAATCAAAATTCATTCCCATTAGCTGGACATTACTGTATGCAGCAGAAACAGGTCCTCTGAGATTGTGGACAATTCCCTGTACCATTTTACCGACAATTGCCTGCCTTTCTCTCGCAATAAGCTCCTCAGTTCTTTTTTTTATAGTTTCTTCAAGATTCTGGTTTACATTTTTTAATTCATGCTTTGCATTATACAATCTTGAAAGAATTTCAACCTTTGCAATAAGTTCATCAGGATCATATGGTTTAACAAGATAATCATCAGCCTTGTTTGTATAGGCTTCGAGCCTGTCATCAACAGATGCATTGGCAGAGACTATAAGCACCATAATATTTTTATCTTTTTCTTTTATTCTGAAACAGGTTTCAATCCCACTTATTCCAGGCATCATGATATCTAAAATAACAATGGACGGATTTTCTGTTTCGATCTGTTTTAAAGCATCTTCACCATTTAATGCAAAGCATAGATCGTGTTTTTGTTTTGAAAAAATTCGTTTTATTGCATTAAGGTTTTTTTGTTCATCATCAACTGCAAGAATCATGTTCATATTAAAATCTCCTGTAATGAATCTACTGGCAATTGGTTGCCACTCAGCTGGTAAGTGCAGGCAGCTGAAGAGTAAATTCAGTCCCGCTGCCAGGTTCGCTTGTAACCCTGATTTCTCCATTATGAGTTTTGATAATTTCATAGGTAATACTTAAACCAAGCCCTGTTCCCTTTCCCACAGGTTTTGTTGTGAAAAATGGATCAAAGAGTTTGGAAATATTTTCTTTAGGAATTCCGATCCCGGTATCTGATATTTTTATTTCTACAAATCTGTCTGTCTCTCTTTTGCCTTTTGATATTATTTTAGTTGAGATTTTTATTACCCCTTTTTTTAAAATTGACTGGCCTGCATTGATCAAAAGATTCATAAACACCTGACTGATTTTTTGGGGGAAACATTTTATTTCAGGCAGCTTTCCATAATCTTTTTCAATTGTAACTTTATATTTGAGTTCATTCCAGATAATATTTAAAGTTGTATCAATAGAATTGTTTATATCCAGATGTTTATACTCTGTCTCATCAATTCTGGAAAAAATTTTCAAATCTGTTACGATCTTTTTTACTCTATGTACGCCGTCAATGGATTCATCGGCAAGCTCATTAAGGTCTTTGATAATACTGTTTATATCATTTTCTTCTTTAAATATTTTAATATCTTCTATAAATTTGGTGGTATTGTTTTTGTTTGCCTGAGTAAGGGAGATTTCAAGGTCGGTATATTTTTCAAAGAGACTGGTAATATCTGCACAATAATTTTTAACAACAGAGAGATTGGTGTTGATAAAAGAAATAGGGTTATTTATTTCATGGGCAACTCCGGCTGCAAGTATGCCAACAGATGCCATTTTTTCAGTCTGTACAATTAAAGCTGCCTGTTTTTCTACTTTTTGTTTCAGGTCAATATTCATCTTTTCAAGGTTGGCATTTGCTGCTGTCAGGGATAACTCAAGAAAATCTCTGTTTTTTTTAAGATTCCACTCTTCTGTTAAAGCCCTGGCAAACTGGAGTATCTCTTCATGATGAAAAGGTTTCCTTAAATAGAAAAGATCATCCCTTCCTATGGACTCAATAATTTCAGCAGGGGAATATTCATCAAAACCTGTTACAAGCACAATTTTTATTTCAGGATCAACCTCCCAAATCTGCTTTATAGTCTCAGTGCCGTTCAATCCCGGCATTCTCATATCAATAAATGCTACCGCAAAAGGACGATTGTTTGACATAGCAGCATTTACAAGTTTTATGCCTTTGACTCCATTTTCAGCCAGTGCCACCTGATATGCAGTTGTGACTTCTGGTGCAGCACTCAAGATTCCCTGATATATTTTTCGTATGCCTTTATCATCATCAATTATCAGAATTTTTTTATTATCTTTCATGTTTTTTCCAGAAGTCGTCTTGCAATTGTTTTTTAAACTGGCATAAATGATAAAACTGCGCCTTTGTCTGAAAAATGTCCTGTAAAGGGTGTGCAGCTGACATTATAGGATTCTTTATTCTGTTCAGAATATTCTATGGTTTCAGGGTTTTTATTTTCAAGGCTATTATTTATAAGAGTTACAATTTTGTCAGGTAAAGTGTCAGAAATTTTAGAGCCAATTTGAATATCTATACCATCCAGATGCATTTGCGAGGCTTTGTTATTATAGATAGCAATAGTTTTTTCTGCACTGATCCCAATAACCGGAAGAGGAATATTAACTAAAATAGCATGGTATAATACAAGAGCCTTGTTTTGAAAGCTCAATCTAGTGTTATCCTGAACAAGTTTATAATGTTCAAATGCCTGTCTTATTTCTAATATTAAACTTTGATCATTCCAGGGTTTGTGAAAAAATTTATAGATATTGTCTTCATTAATTGTATCTATTACTACATCAACATCGGTGTAACCGGAAAGAATGATTCTAATAATATCAGGATATTCTTTTTTAACTTCTGCAAGGAATTCAGTTCCGTCCATTTCAGGCATTCGCTGGTCAGATATAACCACCTGAATTTCATTGGAGTTTAGTATATCAAGCCCTTCTTTTCCACTTGTAGCTGTCAAAATTTTATAGTCTTCTTTCCTGAGAAGGCGCTTTAATGAGTTTAAAACGCTTTTTTCATCGTCAACAAAAAGGATTGCATTTCCATTGTTTTTTTCGTTCATTATTCTTCCCCTGGTAATTTGATTACAAAGGTTGTTCCTGAACCAACCTTGCTTTTAACATCAATACTGCCGTTATGCTTTTTGATAATATTATAAGCAATGTTCATACCTAA
>JAGLLQ010000546.1 GCA_023140455.1 Desulfobacteraceae bacterium
ATGTCTGCTGTTATATGAACGAAAAGTTCCTTTAATAGTAATCTCATCTTCAGTATGCAGAGCTTCTGCATAGCCTGTCATGCTTTTTATCATTTAATAAACCTTAAAATTATAAAAATTAAAACTTACTCTGCTAAATCAAGCAGGTATTTCCCTCTTACTTTTAATAAAAAATCTTTCATACCCCGTGCTGCATAATCAGGGTATGTCCAGTCAAGCGTATGAAAATCTCCATTTTTAAAAATCAATGTTAAATCTGCATAAATCTTTTCACCAATATATATCCTATGTGAATAATCTTTGCCAGTGGCAAGAATAAATCTGGATGGGAGCATATATCCCGGATCAATATTTACTTTCCTGTTCTCATTATCCTTATAGACTTTTTCAATAGAATTGGTGATATTTTTAATTTTGGCAAGGCTTTCCTGTGCTATCAAATCTTTAAAAACTATTATTCTTCTAAAAAGCTTTGTCCCCATCTCTTTTTCATAATAATCAGTGTAGTCAAAATCAAACCAGGGACTTACGATATCAGCCTTACCCAATTTTTCTTCTATTATTGGGAATAATTCATGGAAGAGGTCTCTATCTTTCATAAAAAAACCAACTAAAAGTTTTGCCGGTAATGGTGCTTTTGGTGTACTCATCGTCTATTGTTACCCATCAGTCAAGTGGTTTCGCTTCATCAATCAACATAACAGGTATGTCTTCACGGATTTCATATACAAGCCTGCATTTATCACAGACAAGACCACCTCCATTTTCATTAAGGGCCACATCACCTTTACATTTCGGGCATGCTAATATTTCAAGCAAATCCTTTGACAAAGTCATTTTTTTCTCCTTTTGAATTCTGCATGGTCTGCAGTTTATAATATTCTCCCTTTTGTTCCATTAAAGCATAATGGGTGCCCTGCTCTTTAATCTCACCATTTTTCAAAAGAATTACCCTGTCAGCATATTCAATTGTTGAAAGACGATGTGCAATAACAAAAGTTGTTCTATTCTTCATAAGATTGCCCAAAGCTTTTTGAACAACTCTTTCTGCCTCGGCATCAAGTGCTGATGTAGCTTCATCAAGTATAAGAATGGGAGCATTTTTTATAAGAGCTCTTGCAATACATATTCTCTGTTTTTCACCACCGGAAAGACGATTACCAAGCTCACCGATCCGGGTCTCAAAACCTTTTGGGAAACCTTGAACAAAATCATATGCATATGCAGCTTTGGAAGCAGCTTCAATTTCTTCATCAGTTGCATCAGTTTTGCCATACCTTATATTATCTCTCACTGTTTCATTAAATAAGATAGGTTCCTGGGTTACAATGGAGATATGTTCCCTCAGTGATATGATTGAAAGATCCTTTATGTTTTTATTACCAATTAATATATCTCCTTTGGTAATATCAAAAAACCTTGGAACAAGATTTACAAGAGACGTTTTCCCACCTCCACTCATTCCAACCAAAGCCAAAACTTCCCCCGAGGCTACCTTCAAATTAATATTGTTTAAAACAGGCCCGTCTTCTTTATTATATTGAAATTGAACATTTTTAAACTCAACATTAAATGAGGTGTCTTTAAGCAAGACAGGGCTGCCAGGTTCAATGATTTCAGACTCTTCCTCTAAAATATCATAGACTCTGTGTATTGCTGCAACACCAGGCTGAATATTACCATACAGTTTGGAGAGTTTCCTCACAGGGCCATACATCATTACAACGGCTGCAAGAAAAGCAAAAAAAGTTCCTGGTGTAGAAGTCCCCTCAATCACTCGAGAACCTCCAATCCATACTATAAAGGCAGTTGCTACCCCGCCCAGTATCTCCATAATTGGGGAACTGAGAGCTTGTGCTCTGACTCTTTTCATACCAAGTTTCAAATAGATATCATTGGTTTTAGAAAACCGCTTTTTCTCATATGTTTCTTTTGTAAAAATCTTTACAATTTTTATTCCGGAAAAAGTTTCAAGCAAAAATGAATTTAAGTCTGCCATTGTTTCTTGAACTCCGGTACTGAATTTTCTAATTCTTCTTCCAAGTTTTACAATAGGATAACAGGCAATGGGCAGTATTAAAAATGTGCCAATGGCAAGTTGCCAATCCATAAACAGCACAACACCAATAAGTCCTATAAGAGTTAATACATCTGAAATAGAATCTGTTATTGCAGATGAAACAACGGTTTTTACAATTTCGGCATCGTGGGTAATTCTTGCCATAAGAACACCAACTTTTTCCTTATGAAAAAACTGCAAGGGAAGGTCAATAATTTTTGAATAGAGTAAATCTCTTAGGTCTCGAATAACACTCAATCCTATATACTTCATGAAATATTCTCGTCCGTAAGATGCAAATCCTTTGATAATGGAAACAATGACTATGAGACCAGGGATAATAAATAGCATTGTGGCATCCTTTTTCATAAAAACATCGTCAAGCAATGGTTTTACAAGGTATGCCGATGCAGATGATGATGCAGCTCCAATGATTGAAAAAAGTATTCCAATGATAAACCATCGCCAGTACACAATAACAATATCAAATAAATGTTTCTGTCTTTTGGTAAGTTTATTTCTAATAAATCTCATAAGCCTTATATTATCAATTTTATATTCTTCTGCTTACTAATCTTCTACTGCACGAACAAGTATTGTCAACATTAGTAAATCATGACAATATATACCACATGAAGAGTCAAAAAGTTATATTTAATTTATACAATTTTATATGGAAAATAGCCCTTCCATTTCTCAAAAAAAGTTCAGCTTTTAAAGACAGCTATAATTTAAGAATCTCGGCAGAACATTTCAAAAAAACTGACATCTGGATACATGGCGCATCTGGGGGAGAAGCCTATATCGCGACAGAAATTCTAAAAAATCTTACCCCCCCTGAACCTGTTAAAATTTTATACACAGCAACAACAGCGCAAGGCCTGGAAATCATGAACTCTTTTTGCAAGAACCCTGATTTTGATTCCAATATTAAATGTACAATAACCTGGTTCCCGTTTGATGCACCAAAGACTATTGAAAAAGTTATTTTAAAAACAAACCCAAAGATTATGGTGCTTCTTGAAACAGAAATCTGGCCGGGCCATCTTTACATGCTCAAAAAGCATGGAATCAGCACCGTGATTATTAATGCAAGGCTTTCTGCTAAAAGTTTTTCAAGGTATTTAAAAACAAAATTCATCTGGAAACATATCAGCCCTGAAAAAATTCTTGCCACATCAGTAAAAGATGCAGGAAGATATAAAAAGATATTTGGTGCATCAACCGAAATTGCAACAATGCCGAATATTAAATTTGATTCCATACCTGCACATCCGACAAAGACAAATGAGAACAACTTAAATAAAACCGGCAATCTTGGTAAAATCTTCTCCCCTGATATCCCGATTTCCATACTTGCATCCATAAGAAAAGAAGAAGAAACCCATTTAAAAGGAATCTTGAAACATCTTATTACCAATTACCCTGATCAAATTATTGCAATTTTTCCAAAACATATAAAAAGAATAGAACATCTGTCAGACCTGCTTGATAAATTTACATCTAAATATGCTGATACAGGGTTCAAATGGCAGCTCAGGTCTGAAATATCTTCTTTAGTCAATAAAAAAACCATAATTTTATGGGACACTTTTGGTGAGCTTAAATATGCTTATGCTTATGCAATCACAGCTTTTGTAGGAGGAAGCCTTGAACCTCTGGGGGGACAAAATTTCTTAGAGCCGGTAGTTTGCGGAGCTGCAACTGTAACAGGCCCTTATTTAAATTCTTTTAAATGGGTAGATAAAGAAATTTTTGAATCAAAGATTGTTTATAAAGCTCAAAATGCCAGGCAGGTAGGGGAGTTCATGGTTAAAAAACTTAAAAACCCTCCTGACAAAAACAAACTAAAAAATACAGGCATGGAATATATTATAAAAAATCAGGGTGGAACAGCCATGGCTGTAGCCATAATTAAGAATAACCTGCGTTAAGTTCTAATGGTTAACAACTCCGTCAAGTTCATGTTTTAAAGCTCTGTTCATAAGCCTGTCTCTTGTATCAGCAACCGGCAGGTTTTCATAAAGCACATAATAAACTTCATTGCATATAGGAAGATCAATTCCAAGCTTTCTTGAAAGATTATAGACAGACTTGGTGGTCTTAACTCCTTCTGCCACCA
>JAGLLQ010000547.1 GCA_023140455.1 Desulfobacteraceae bacterium
CATCCAGAATTATATCTCTGATAGAACCGATATCTTCCCCTGTTACATCATCAAGTTCCCATCCTTGCACAAGATATCCCTGAGGATTTATAAGCTGTCCTGTTTTATCAAAATGAAAATTACCAGCCCTGGTATAAAACATATTTTCAGTGCCTCTTTTTCTCATAATGAAAAAACCTTCACCACCAATTGAAATATCAGTTGCGTTTCCTGTTGATTCAAAGGAACCTTGTCCAAAATTCTGGCTGACACTTCCCACAGCCATTCCACGACCCATTTGTGCGCTTCCTGCACGGGTAGCAACTGATTCATATAACGTATCAGCAAAAGTTGATTTACCACGCTTAAAACCAATTGTGTTAACATTGGAAATATTATTTCCAATAACCTGCATTGCATTCCCCATGTTCTTTAAACCGCTTGTCCCTGTAAAAAGTGAACTTGATAAAGACATGTTATTTCCTCCTGTTTATATTCTTATATTTTGCATTTTAATGTATTGATAAAATATTAATTCACGTCTGTAATGGATGAAGCCAAAGAAAGCCTTCCTGAATTATCCAAAACAAGAAATTGAAATCCACCCACAGTTTTTATCCCTGACACATTTTCTGTCACAGAAATATTGGCATTTCCGGTTGGTGTTATTACCCTATATGAGTAAACCCCGTCAGCAACTGTCTGTGCATCATTATTAAGACTATCCCATGCAGCATAATTTATGCCTGCTGAAGTTCCCTCAACAGGGATGCCAATAGTTCGAATCAGTTCCTGTGAGGAATTATATATTTCTATAATTACGTTATCGCTATTCTCAAGTTCAAAACTTAATTGCCCCCCTATAACTCCTCCGTCATCAACATGAACAAGGGGAGATGAAGAAGTAACATTTTTCCCAAGATAATCTATTATTGAATCATAGTTTTCTTGGGAGTTTGCCTTAACCTGGAGTAATGAATCAGGATTGACCCAAACACCGTCAACAACAAGGAATGGTTTATCTCCACTATAAACTATTCCTTCAACAACCCCTGCTACTGTTGTTGCGACTTCTTCATAGCCATATCCCATATCAGCCCCAACTGCATATGTATAAGTCCCGTCGGGAACAAGAACACCATTGCTGTCTGTGCCATCCCATTGAATTGAATGAGGTCCCATATCTCTTTGCCCAAGATAAAGTGCTTTGACGACTCTTCCGCCTGAATCATATACTTCAACCCTTACTTCTCCTGGTTTCGGCAAGCTGTAATAACCTTCTGAAGCGCTTCCATTTTTTACACTCATGGAATCAACATCTCCGATTATTTCTTTGCCGATATACGATGTAACATCCCTGTCAGAATTATCTTCAAAAGCAGCTTGCATGGAAATCATTGTCTCATTTAAATTCATTAATTGTTCAAGCTGAGAAAATTGTGCTAGCTGGGATGAAAATTCACTTCCTTGCATTGGATTTAAAGGGTCCTGGTTTTGAAGCTGTGCAACCATCATTGTTAGAAATGCATCTCTGCCCAGGGCATCATCTTTTCCTTTGGTTTTTGAATCATATGATTCATAGCTCGTACTCATTGTATTAACATAATTATTTGATGCTGATATTGTCATAAGATTCTCCTTTTATGCCACATAATATAATATCCCATCATGGGTAAGATGTTGTTCTCGCAAAAAATCTTTGTTTCTAATCTTCATATTCTCACCATCTCCAACTTCATTTCCAAAACCTTTCTTGTTTTTAGAATATCCTGCCTGGTTTTTAGCATCTCTCATTGATTGATTAAAATTTGTTCCCATTTCCACATCAAAATTTTCAAGGCTAATTCCACTGCTTGCCAGGGCATCTTTCAAATTGTTTGAATTAGACATAAGGATATCTCTTGCAGCTTGATTCTCTGCAACCACACTCACCTTCACTCCATTGCCCAAATCTTGAATAGTTATCATCATGCGACCAAGCTCTGGAGGTTTGAGTTGAATTTGAATTTGATTCTGCCCTTGATTTACAGCCCGGACAATGCTTCTTCCTATCTGGTTTGTCACATATGAAGGTAAAGTTCTGGTTGTCTCTTTTTTGGCTGAGCTTAAATACCTTACTGAATTTAATATTTTTCCTTCACCATTTGTGGATTGAAATGAATCAGGCATTTTAAGAGCACTGCTCTGGTGTTTGCCTTTCTGGAAAAAATTTCTGCTCTCAGAATCATTTTTACCATTCATACTAGACTCAAGCTTAGCTATAAATTTTGTAACTTTTTCTTCAAGCTCCGATTTAACAACCATTTGAACATCTTTTCCATTTTCTGCTTTTACATAAAAAGGGAAAAGTTTTTCAATATCTTTATTATTGAATTGATTTAAAGGAACTTTAACAATTTTATCATTATTGATTTCCTGTTTATTTAGGTTTTTAAATAAACTATCAATCAAACCGGAATTTTTCTTTTCCTCTTCTGTAGTTGTCCCTGTTGCACTTATATCAGCTGTTATTAACGGATTTGCATGACCTGGTTTAGGTTTAATATTTCTGATTGGATTTTCAAACAGAGTTTCCTTCTCTTTCATATTTACTGTCTTTGCAAAAATATCTCCCAGATTATTCTCTATTTTATTCTCAACACTTAAAATCTCGTTCCTTTTATTCTCCAGAATATTAATAAAATCCTGGAGACTTAATTTACCATCGAGTAAAGCCTTGGACCCGTTCCCCAGATTCAACTGGCTCATAAGTTTTGCAACACCATTAGCATTAATATCAGTCTTAAAATATGTATGTGTGGCAAATGTTTTTTCTTCAACTTCTTTGAGATTCTTAATCAAGATATTGAGATCAATTCCCTTATCAGTTTTGGCATCGGAAAATATACTGTTTCTAACATCTTCCGGTATCCCGAGGGATGTCATTATAGATTCAATAAACGGTAGTGCAGACATTGGTATGAAAGCATCCTGTTCCGGCTCTTCTATCTTATCAGTAATTTTATTATCAACATCTATTTCAGCAATTTTATTAATCAATTCGCTGACAGAAATATTTTTGTTTTCTTCTGTAATTATCAATTTTAAATCGTCAATCATTTCCGTAACTTGTTCTATTTCAAACCCGGCACTGACAAGGAGTCCCTTTAAAGCATCCAAACCTTCAGCGTTAATACTGAGATCAGTTAGGTTATTCCCGGAAACCATCATAAAAAATTCTTTTAATTTTTCCATGAAGTCTGTGCCCTGCAATCCCTTCAGCTCTTTTGACACAAATGCAATAAGCTTATCAAATATGGAACTCATACCCTTTGAACCTGTTGTTTGAAATTGGCCACTCTGTAGCATGCTTGCAAATTGTTCTTTAAATAGGATGCCTTCTTTTGAAAAATTATTGAACCCTGATAAAGCATCGCCGGATTTTCCAAATTTAAGCATTTTTAAAAATGAACTATTTATATCCATACAATTAAAAGTCATAATAAGTGCCCTCAAATTAAAGATTTTGATACAGATAAGAGCAACGATTGTGCCAGCTTCGGTGCAAATTTAAATTTTTATAGGAAAATCAATAGGTTAGTCTATGTGTGGAGGGTGTTTCTAAATACGACACCATAGTGTAAATTGGAAATTATTTCCCAATATAGAAAATCTATGGGGGAAAATATTACCATTAACTGATTAAGTGGCGGGAATTATTTTTTCTTATATACAAGATGCTCAGTAATTTTTGCTGCTTTCTCACTGTCAACATTTGCAAGGATCTGAGCAGCAGATGATTCGCGCATTCTTACAAAAATCTGTCTTGCAACCTCAAATTCCATTTTGTCAACAATCTTTGCTGCACTTTTCGGTTTCATGCCTGCATAGGTTTTAACAAGGCTGTTCAACCTTTTTTCAAACTCTGCTTCCTGAGCTATTTCTTTATCGCTCTTTGTCTTTTCTAACAATGCCAAATCATTATTGATTTGTTCTTTGAGTCTTTTTAACTGCACAAGTTTTTCATCTATCTGTTCTTCGTATCTTTCTAATTCTTTTTTCTTTTTGTCCATATTATCTGATTCTTTTGCGATACTCTTCTTTTTGTCTTCAAGCCCTCTAAGCACAACCTTTGCAGGATCCGGGCATTCTGGACATTCAGGACAATCATCGAGCCGCCCTGGTCTTGCATTTTTTGATTCAGCTGCACCATCTTCTTTTTCATCTGCTGCATAAACAGTTTTAACAAGTTCATCCTTTGGATTTAATACTATACCTGTAAAACTCAACAATAAAATAAAGCTGAATACAATCAAGATAATTTTGTTAATTTTTAGATGCAGATTCATAATTTAATTCCCTGGCCTTTTTTAAAAATACAACTTCATCAATTATTTCCTGCTCAAATTTACGAAACTCTTCCAGATACTCTGTCATTTTTTTCTCTTTTAATCGTTCTATCACTTTTTTTTCAACACTTTTTTTCGTAAGTTCTAAAATTTTTTCATCAAGAATTTTGTTTAAGCCTTTTTTCCTTTGTTTCTCCTCAACAATATTGTAATCCATCATATCAAGGTATCCATTATAAAGCTGCAGCTCTGAAGCTTTTATCCCTCTAAGGATTATTTTATCAAGCACTTCAGCAGTTTTGATATGTCTTTCTTTCAGCTCTTCAATTGCTTTTTGAGAATCTCTCACATCTTTGTATGCCACTGCAGTTTCCTTTCGGGCAAGGCGCTCAATATATTTTCTAAAATCAAGAAGAGATTTGAGTCTAAAATCAAACCGTTTCATATTAGTTCAACACCTTTTTAAGATCTTTAATACCTTTAAATGAATTAACTTTTATATCCATATCCTGACACAGGAATTTATTTATTGCCGGCATATATTTTTTTGCTTTATCTATTTTAGGGTCACTGCCATCAACATATGCACCTATGGAAATCATATCTTCAGCATTTTTATATGTAGAAATAAGATCAACAGCTTTATCTCTTAATTGCATATGTTCTTCATTGGTCACATCACGCATGACCCTTGAGATGCTTGCAAGCACATCAATTGCAGGGTAATGCCCTTTGTTTGCAAGCTCTCTGGACAATACAATATGGCCATCAACTATAGAACGAACTGTATCACCAACCGGGTCATTAATATCATCGCCTTCAACAAGAACTGTATATATGCCGGTAATAGATCCTCCATTCTGGAAATAACCTGCTCTTTCCAACAAAACAGGAATCTGCACAAAAAATGAAGGCGTATATCCACGGGAGGTTGGCGGCTCACCAGCGGCCAAGCCCACATCTCTTGAGGACATTGCAAACCTTGTTATTGAATCTATCAGTAACAGGACATTTTTTTTCTGATCTCTAAAATATTCTGCAATTGCAGTTGCAACATATGCGCCTCTCATTCGTACAAGGGGTGGAGAATCAGAAGTGGCTGCCACAACAATAGATTTCTCAAGCCCTTTTTTGCCAAGAGTTTCTTCAACAAAATCTTTAACTTCTCTGCCCCTTTCTCCAATAAGACCAATAACAATCACATCTGCTTCTGTATGTTTTGTCATCATCCCCATGAGCATACTTTTCCCGACTCCTGACCCTGCCATTATACAAACCCGCTGCCCTCTGCCCAGGGTCATCAGGGTATTTACAGCTTTTACTCCAACATCAACTGGCTCTTTTATCTGCTTTCTCTCCATTGGATTTGATGGTTTCCCGTAAAGAGGATATTTTTCTGTCAGATTGAGTTCACCTTTTCCGTCAATTACATTTTCCATCCCATCTATAACTCTTCCTAAAAGCTCATCTCCAACTCCTACAACAGGAGCATCAGCCAATGGAATAATTTTGCTTCCAGGGCTTATTCCTCTAATATCTCCATAGGGCATAAGCAGAGCTTTATTCTCTTTAAACCCAATCACTTCTGCCTTGATTTCTTTGCCATAATCTCCTCTTATTAAACACAGGCTCCCAACTGAAAGCCCTAAGCTGTCGCCTTCGGCAACAAGCCCTACAACTTTTGAAATTTTACCCTCAGGCCTGACAAGGACAGAGGTTTCAACTCGTTCAAAATATTTATCAAAATCAACTTCATATAATGAATTTGAAATCATATTTCATGTTTGCCTTTTATGCTTAAAAAAATTTTCTCAAGTTTTGATTCAATATCAGTTTCTATATAACCTTCTTTTGTTTCAATCCTGCAGCCTCCCCGATGAACAGAAGCATCTGATTTGACAGAAACGCTTTTTAAACTTTTTATGGAACCGAACAAATCCTCTTTAACCATTTCAAGATATTCGTAATCTTCATCTGAAACATTCAGAGTTATGTCTTCAGGCTCAGGCAGTGTTTTAAGTGCATCAATCACTGTTGCTTTGACGATTTCGTCATCAATTTCCACTTTTGCAAGGACAACCTTTTCAGCTATTAAACATATAAGTGAAATAAGCTTTTCCTCATATCTTGCTGCAAGCTCCTGATAAGTATTATCCAGTTTTAATAAAATCTCTTCAAATTCTTCAACTTTTTCTGCAAATTTTTCATTCGTCTCTTTTACAGATTCAGTCTCTCCCTTTGCATAGCCTTCTGAATAACCTTCCTTTACACCCTGTTCATGCCCGTCTTTTTTTCCTTGTTCAAAACCCTTTGTATGTCCGTCTTTTTTACCATTTTCAAACCCCTGATCATATCCATGGGCATAATCTTGATCATGATAAGACTGATTACTGTCTGTCAGTCCATTGCCAGATTCTGAATTTTCTGCTTGGGGTACCCCTTCCATAGAACCAAGCTCTGGTTTATCTGTTTCAGTTATTAAATCTTCAGATTCCCGATCAAATTCTTTGGTGACATCAGATTCTGCTTCAACTTGATCCTCACCAAGCTGTTGGAATTTTATTTTTTCTTTCTTTTCTATTGCCCCTTCCTGATCAAACAAAGGTTTAAAAATGGCCGTCTCTTTTGACTCTGATTTCAATTCCTCAAAGAAAACTTTAAACTTATTCCAATCCAGCTCTTCAGCTTTACCACGACTGTTCCTTTCTTCGTCATAAATTTCAAGAGAAGATAAATTTATAGGCTCAAAACCATCTTTTACTTTATCAGACAAGGACATCATCCTTTCCTTTACCTAATGTTATAGTGCCATCAGCTTCCAATTCTTTTGCTGCCCGGACAATCGCCTGTTGTGCTTCTTCAACTTCTACAAGACGTATGGGTCCCATTGCATCCAGGTCATCTTTAAGCATATCACCGGCTCTTTGTGAAAGATTAGAAAAAATCTTATCTTTCATTTCTTCTGTTGCAGTCTTAAGAGCATAAGTAAGCTGCTGTCCTTCAACTTTCTTTAAAATCTCTCTCATGGCAGTATCATCAATATTTACCATATCTTCAAATACAAACATCAGATTCCGTATCTCGTTTGCCATTTCAGCATTATCTTCTTCAACATGTTCCATAACTGCATCTTCAGTGCTTTTATCCACTGAATTAATTATATCCACAAGCACCTGAAGGCCTCCTGCCTTACCACCAGGACCTACAGCATCGCTCAACTCGTATCTGAGGGCCCTGTCAACCTCTCTTACAACATCCTCGGATATTGTACCAAGTCTTGCAATTCTCAATGCTATATCTCCCTTTTGTTCTTCAGGGACACTCATTAAAATTTCCGAAGCAACTTCCGACGGCATATGAGCTAATACCATTGCTATTGTTTGCGGGTGTTCACCCTCCATATATGACGCAAGAGTACTAATGTTTACTTTTTTACTCCATATAAACGGGGTTTCCTGTTTTTTCTTTTCTAAATCCTCAAATACTGCATCAGCTTTTTCTTTGTCCATTGAGCCTGAAATAATTTTCTTAAGAAAACTTTCTCCTTCAACAATTATTTTTGTCTCGCCCTCAAATCTTTCAATATAATCAAGTGAAACTACTTTCAACATCTCAGGGGTGATATGATCAATCCTTGACATTTCAACTCCAATCTCACTGATTGCTTCTTCATTCATCGTGTCAAACACTTTCATAGTATACTCTTCACCCATTGTAAGCAAAAATATTGCGACTTTTTGAACTCCAGTGATTTTCTTAGGATCTAATTCATCTGCCATTATTCTTCATCCTCCTCTACCTCAGAAAGCCAGCCCTTAAGGATATTAATACTCTTATCAAAATCAGTGTTTGCATAATACTGTGCTTTATCAACCACTGTCATGTTTGCCAGATAAGATGCTTTTTCACTCGCCGACATATTCGTAATAAATTCACCTTTTTCATCAGGCTTCATAAGCTCCAGATAATCGTTTTGCTGGGTACCTGACAGTTCAATAAACTTAGGCGCTCTCTCATCTTCCAGAAGTGCCGCATCATCAAGTCTATCCAGTTCTTCCTGCTCAACACTTGTTTTAATATCCCTGACAGTTTTTAAGATTGGTCGTATGACAAATAGGAAAAGAAGCAGAACAAGCAACATATTAGCAATCGCTCTTCCATTCTCTTTTTGTATCTTACGCCACCCTGTAAGCTCGTCCGCTGGTTTTACCATATCCGCAATTGATGTAAAAGGGAAACACTCTACAGTAACCTGATCTTCCCGGTTTTCATTAAACCCCATGGCTTTAACAACAATATCTTCAAACTGGCGCATTTCATTTGCAGGTCTCTGCATATATACTCTTTTGCTCTCGCCTTTATCCTCGGTCTTTAATTCATATCTTCCATCAACCACTGCAGCAACAGAAACTCTTTTCACAGTAACCATGGGTTTTGTCTGTTCTCTGATTCGTTTGCTGATTTCAAAATTAAGAGTATCTGCATTTTTATCTACAACTTCATCTATCCTGTTTTGATTTAGTTGTTCATCCGGAGGGACAATAGGATTGACACTCGAAGGTTCATTAACCTCTCCAATATCATTTTTTACATTTTCAGAGCGTGATTGTCTGCTTCTTATAAATTCTGTTCCTCTTTCATATGGGTCGTAAATTTCCTCACTTACATTATCCTTACTGAAATCCATCTCTGCTGTCACACGTACAATCGCTTTATCCTTACCAACAATCCTTTCAAGCATTGTTTGAATGCGGTCTCCCATATTCTTTTCATAACGCAATTTATATTGATACTGTGCATCTGCAAGATTTTTTGCTTCAATCTTTGCCTTTTCTTCTTCACTCTTTCCTTCAAAAAGAATTCTTCCTGCTGTATCTACTAT
>JAGLLQ010000548.1 GCA_023140455.1 Desulfobacteraceae bacterium
TCATGCAGAAGGAAGCAAAATGTAATTCCCTTAACTTTTAAGGTAAATACATTTAAAAAAATATAAAGGAGGTTTTCAAAATTTTGAAAACCTCCTTTTTTATTTTCTGCCCAAATAATAGAAACCGTTAGATTGGTTTCCATTCATTGTTGTATAGATTACCGGTTCAAAAACAATATTTTTAAAACTGCACGTCAGTTCATCAATTCGCATCTTGGCAAAATGTCGAAGCGATACGCCCTCTTTTTCTTGCAGCTCAAATGTTCCATAATTCTTATATTTTGCCTCATATTGCTTATATCGATCTATATTTCGTTGGTCATTGTTAATTAAAAAATCATTTATATATAAAACACCATTATCCCGGAGGACTCTATGTACTTCATTGATCAATTGCTCTTGTTCATCATCATTAACAACACAGGTTAATACAGCCATCAGAACTACAGCATCAAACGAATTATCATCAAATGGGATACCATTGGCATCAGATGTTTGTATATTCAGGTAAGGGTATAGCTTATTTCCTCTGTTGATCATATTCTTTGAAATATCAACGCCCGTCAAATCGGGGAATCCTGATAGATACAGTTGATTAAGTGTTCTTCCGTATCCACAACCGATATCCAGAATTTTAGCCTTTTCAGATACATTTTTTTTGAATAATTCCATCTGAAAAGGCGTTGTAAACTCCTTTTCTTCAGCTACTTTATCCCAATATGTTTCCTGAGTTAACAATTTATATTTTGCTTACATACTAGCTGATTGCATGGCCTTACCAAAACGTGTCTGGGCTGCCTGAACATCAGGATCAGCTATATATTTTACAAGAGTCATGAATGATCCGGCAAGGTTCTCTCCTACTTTTTCCATATTTTTTTCTGATTCAAGTAATCTTTTAGGCAAGTCTTTCTGTGACTTAAGATCAGGGTATTTTTTCTGAAGTTTTTTCATTCTGGGAGCAAGTTTTTCCAAGTCAGCTGCAACGTCATTTATTGCTGCTGCTACATCTTTTGCATTATCAGCTTTTTGAAGGCTCTCTGAATATTCTTCTAATATTTTAACAAAATCTTCATTTACCTTTATAACATCATCATAGTTTCCACCACACGCGTAACAAAAACAAATCAGCACAAATAAAATCATTGTTGATTTAACAATTGTTTTCAAATTTTTCACAATTCTACTCCTTTTTTTAAAAAAATTTATTATCAAACTTTATCAAATTTAGAAAACTGCATTGTAAACGTTCCTCTTCCTTGTGTTATTGATCTTAGTGCTGTTGAATAACCAAACATTTTTGAAAGAGGAGCTATAACATTTACCATCTGAATACCATCTTTAGGATTTATGGCATTAACTTTACCGCCCCGTGAATTCAAATCACCAATAGCATCGCCAACAAAAGAGTCTGGCACAAATAACTGGACATCCATAATTGGCTCAAGAAGATAAGCAGATGCATTTGTTAATGCATTCTGGCATGCCATGGAACCACAAACTGAAAATGCAAGATCAGAAGCTTTATTTTCATCAAATATAACATTTGTGAGTATCACTTCAACGTCCACCACAGGATATCCTTTTACAGGTCCGCTACCTAAAGCCTCTCTTACGCCATTTTCAACTGCTTTTACAAAATCATTTCTCAACGCGTCTTCAAGTAATTTTGATTTAAAAATTACTCCGGATCCGCGGCCTCCTGACACAATTTTTAGTGTAACTTGAGCATAATGGTCTTTGCCTGATATTTCTTTTGCAAATTCAGCTGTTCCTTTAACAGGAGTGTTAACTGTTTCTCTGTAAACAACCTGTGGCTTTCCTACATTCACATCAGTTTTAAATTCTTTTTGCATTCTACTTATAATTATTTCTAAGTGAAGTTCACCCATACCTGACAATAAAGTCTGGCCAGTCTCGTCATCTTTACTAACCTTAAGAGTTGGGTCTTCAATAATGAATTTTTCAAGAACTTCATCAAGCTTTTCCTGGTCTGCATGGGTTTTGGGCTCTATGGCAATTGAAATCACAGGGTCTTCATACTCCATTTTTTCAAGGAGAACCTGATCTGAAGGAGAGCATAGAGTTTCACCGGTTGATGACCTTTTAAGTCCGACAACACCAACTATGTCACCTGCATAGGCTTCGT
Source organism: Desulfobacteraceae bacterium (assembly GCA_023140455.1). Next base: position 2,150 of record JAGLLQ010000548.1, read on the forward strand.
TTAATCTTTCCCGCTTATTCGCGTGCATTTTAAGAACTCGGGAAATCTTCTCTTTTATACCTAATGAAGGATTATAAACCTCCTGTCCCGCTTCAAGTTTCCCACTATATACTCTCACAAATGAAAGTTTTCTCCCTTCAATCATTGAAACTTTAAAAATCAATGCGGCAAGCGGAGCAGTTCTATTTGCAGGATAATCTATTTTCTCTC
>JAGLLQ010000549.1 GCA_023140455.1 Desulfobacteraceae bacterium
GCCAGATAAACTCTAAATAATTCTTGATACTAATAATTTAATCTCTTTTTTAACATCAGGGTATTTCTTTATTTCACCTGGTTTGTCAACTCTATAATAACACAAATCACCTGTGAAATCTGCTCCGGCAGCATCAAAGAAATACTTTGCTGTAAGTCTTACGCCATCAAAAAGATCTTTGCCTTTTGTTGCACCGGCAGAAAGTAAAATTCCTTTTTTCTTATTTTTTACTGCTTTTCCTGGGTTCAGCTTATATTTCCTTACCCATAGAACCTGAGTTCTATCGATTAATGCTTTAATTTGTGCAGGAACACTATAGAAATATACAGGGACGGAAAGCACTATTACATCAGCTTTCTCAAAAAAAGGAAGGACATCTGTAACAAATTCATCATTATTTGCACAATTGCCTTCTTGTTCACAATAACCACAAGCAGTGCAAGGTTTTATCACCATTTTAGATGTATCAATTGTATGTGTTTTGAAACCCTTTACCTCGGCTTCTTTTAAAAAAAGGGAGAGAAGATAATCTGTATTCCCTCCCTTTCTGGGACTTCCTTTTAAACCAAGAATAAACATAGGGTTTAATTTATTTTTCAGTCTCTTCAATGGAAACCAGCTCAACTTCAAAAATCAATGTTGAACCTGGTTTAATGGGCCCTGCCTGCCTGTCACCATAGGCAAGATCAGAAGAAATATAAAGTTCCCATTTACTACCTGGTTTCATTAATTGAAGCGCATCAGTCCAGCCTTTAATGACCCGATTCAACTGAAAAACAGCAGGTTTGCCTCTTTTATAAGAAGAATCGAATTCAGTTCCATCAATTAGAGTGCCTTTATAATGACATGTGATAGTATCTTCAGGTTTGGGAGATTTCCCGCTTCCTTTATTAATAACTTTATACTGGAGCCCGGTGTCAAGAGTTACAACGCCTTTCTTTTTTTTATTTTCCTTTAAAAAAGCCTCACCCTGTGCCTTATTTTCTTGAGCTTGCGCCAGCATTGCTTCTCTTTGTTTTGCCCTTATCTGCTCCTGAAAAGCCACTAAAGCTTCTTTCATCTGCATAGGGTCTAACACAGGTTTTTTTGCAATACTGTCTTCAATTCCTTTAAAAAAAGCATCTATATCTAATTTATATTCTTTGTTAAGATTTTCATAATAACTATACCCTACAGCATAGCTTATCTTCTCTTCTAAAGTCATTGATTCAGCGTCATTTTTTTCATCCTTTGCAAACCCTGCAGTACTAAAAACAAATAAAAAGCTTAAAATCATTATGACCATTAAATATCTGTATGTTTTTTTGCACATAATATTCCTTTAATAAAAATAAGTAATTAATAAAATATTCTATCCACAAACCTTAAAAAGGTCTTTGAAAAATAAATTCTCCAAAGACCTTTTAATGTTATCACTTAATTAAAAATTATTTCAAGCAGCTATCTGCCTCCAAGGAGTTTCTTCCTTGTAGTCCCTGATGATTTAACTGATTCAATAATATCTTCTGCCGTAAAGTATACAACTGCTGAACCAATGAATATTGAAAGCAAAACAATCCATAGGGTTTGATTTTTTAATGCTTCCAGATCAGAGGTAAATTCATCTAAATATGCTGTTGAGCCTACAAGCCAATCCATTTCTGGAATATATGTAAAAGAAGAAATCTTTAACCTTGGATCTTTACTTTGAGGTGTTTTCCATGAAGACTCCATAACAACAGCTTCATTTTTTCTAAGCCCTAAAGCTTTATTTACCATCTCCTGTATAACTAATTTCCCATCAGAATCTCTTAAATTAAATGCATCATCACCATCATTCAGTCTGCTTTCAGAAATAATATAATGCCCCTTGTCAGTACCTTTACAGCCTAATGCAAAAACATAACCGGTTTTTCCAACAACAATTTCGGACAATTGCCTTTTAACACTTTCAAGAATTCTTTCTTCATATGCTGAATCATATAATTCATCATAATATGTACTGATTCCTAAAACCCATTTCCATTTTGGGAAATGAATTGTTGCAGCAACCTTATCTCTGGTTGATTTATCATCAGGATTCTGCCATGTGTATACATGAATATATGTTTCCCCGCCTTTCAACTTTCTTGATTCATTAACAACTGATTGTACATGAAGCCAGCCAGTAGAATCTTTAGCGTTCCAGATATTTACACCATCAATCTGGCGTTTTTTTGAAAGTATTAGTGTGCCATCATAACCGAGAATCCACGGGTACCCGGTTTCACCAACAACAATTTCAGCAAGGGCATCTTTTAAGGCTTCTTTATCTGTATAAGCTTTTGCAAGTGAGTATACAGCTTCAGCTTCTTCTACAACTATGCTGTTTGCCCTTTCTCTATTAAGCCTGTCAACTTCAGTAATTTGAGCATGTGCTCGTGCAGCTGCCTGACCTGCCAGCAAGGCCTGTTTTTTAAAATTATTTTCAACCATCATCTTTGTGCTGGTCCTAGCTACTTCATTATTGACATAACCTAAAAATGCTGCTGGTATTGAAACCAATAGCACAGAAACAGCCAGTAATTTCCACCGCTTCTTCAAAGTATCAAAAGCCATATTTATCCTCTTTTTAAAAATGCATAAAACTTAATTTATAAACAATAACAAGTCGGCAACCCATTCTACATTTTACCTTACAATATGTTTTGTATTAAAAGTACTTGTTTGAGTCAAGGAAAACTTAAAAAAAATCAAAAATTAGTGCCATTATATTAAAAATAATCTGTTTAATACAAGAAAATGGTTGAAGGAGTATTCCTCCGTGCTATAATGCCATAAGTTGGACAAATAATTTATCTATCTAAAATTAGGAGAAAACCAATGCTTGTAAAAGACTGGATGACTAAAAATGTATCTATAGACCAGGAAGCAACTGTGATTGATGCGATTAAAGCAATGAAAGAAAAAGATGTTACAAGAATTCCAGTAACAAAAAATGGCAGACTTATAGGTATATTGACAAATGAAGATATAAACAGATCGTCACCATCCAATGCATCTTTGCTGAATGCCCATGAGGTAGCATATCTTATCTCTAACTTGAGGGTAAAAAAAGTAATGACATCTCCAGTTATTACAATTCCAGCTGAAAACAGTATATTTGAAGCCACTGAAACTCTTTTGCACAGAGACGTATCAGGAGCTCCTGTTGTTAATCATAAACATGAAGTAATAGGAGTAATATCAAGAACAGAACTTACAGAACTTCTCCTGTCACTTTCCGGTGTTGGTGCTTTTGGGATTGAACTTGGACTCGTTGTGAAAGATGATCCCGGACTTATTAAAATCCTCACTGACATAATCCATGGACATGGCATAAGGATTAGAAGCGTACTGACCATGCATGATAGAGTGCCTGCAGGCTACAGAAAAGTATTTTTTAAACTTGCTAAAGTTGACAGAGAAAAAATTGATGAACTCATTGAAGATCTTAGGGCGAAATCAACACCTGAGTATATGGTAGATCATCTTAATGGTACAAGAATGTTTTTTGAAAAAAATGATAATTAATATACAATCAAATAAAAGAACAGAATTAATTGATATTACTGATAAAGTCAGAAAGTCTATCAAGGGTGACATCAAAACAGGGCTTGTTTACATTTTTTCCCTGCATACTACCGGTGCAATAACCATAAATGAGAATGCCGACCCGGCTGTTAAAACAGATATACTAAACACAGTTAATAAAATAATACCATGGGATGACAATTTCAAACATATGGAAGGAAACTCTGCAGCACATATCAAAACAAGCCTTTTTGGCCAGTCTGAAATTGTTGCCATTGAAGATGGAAAACTTGTTTTAGGAAGATGGCAGGATATTTATTTTTGCGAGTTTGACGGACCACGCAACAGGCAGGTCTATATCAAATTAATTAACTAATTTTATACTTTTAAAAACATTGACTGAAAGATTCAGACGAACTTTATAGGTATCAACAGAATCTACTTTAAAACCTGCATCTGTCAGCCATTTTTCGATTTCTTCTTTTTCAAACCCCATCCATGAACCGCCAAAACGCTCTTTAATACTCTTTGAAGTATGTTTTGCCAGATCTGCTATCATCAAAAAACCATCTGGTGCAAGTACTCTGCCTGCTTCATAAATAACCTGGGAAGGTACCGCAATATGATGGAGCACCATATTAATCACAGCAAAGTCAACTTCTTTCTCTTTTACCGGGAGATGCTCAAGCTCTCCAAGTCTGAATTCATACCCGCCTCTAATATTGGAAAATCTTTCTTTGGCAAGTTCCAGCATTTTAGGAGAACTATCTACACCAATACACTTTTGAACCTGTGTATTCATAAGTGAAAGCAGCTCACCTGTTCCGCAACCCAGATCAACAATTGCTTTAAAATTACGATTATATGCATTGAGTTCATCTGTTAAAATCTGATTTAGATCAAAATCACCAAAAAGGTCTTGCTTTAAGTCATCCCAGGTAGCTGCAACATTATTAAAGAAAGCTCTTGTTTTTTTCTTTCTCTCGGAAACAATAATTTCTGCTCTTTGCAGGTCTTTTAGAACTTCGTCTTTCTGATAATTTGATTTTTTAATAAATCCCATCAAAGATCGCTTTTCTTCATCCTGTTCAGCTTGATAATAAACAAAACTTCCATCTCTTCTACAGGACAAAAGAGTAGATTCAGTCAGTATTTTCAGATGCCTTGAAACCCTTGACTGGCCCATGACCATCACTTCAACAATTTCATTCACATTAAGTTCATGATTTGTTAAAATTCTATAAATACGGAGTCTTGTTTCATCTGCTAAAGCTTTAAATATTTTTAAATTATCAGTCATATTATTTTATCAAGATATATAGATGTCTGTTTATTATTTAATCATCTATAAT
>JAGLLQ010000055.1 GCA_023140455.1 Desulfobacteraceae bacterium
TTATTTACATCAGACACATGAGGAATGCCGGTTTCAATTGCTGTTTCCCGATTACCTGAAAAAATCTCCTGGCGTGTGATTTGATTCAGAGAAAATTTTCTCGCTCCGGCCATGAGCTGCTGCAGGCCACATCCCAGCTTATCCGCCAATGTATAGAATGCAATGGCACCATAAGGAATATTCTTCATTTCCTCCTTGCCCATTTTTTTCTCAAGATCATGGTACCCTACAAAAATTTCATCCGCAGTTTTCCCAACTTCCAGAACCGTTTTCGGCAATTCATTCCAGTTACCGCTCACTGCCGCCCGCTGCTCAGGATTGATGGCTCCCTCTATGTTTGCCCCTAAAAATCCAGGAATCATAATCGCTCTTCCCATACAAATTAGTTTTGTATAGGGAGCACCTAATGCAAGTGATTTAAAAAGATGATCTTCAAGGGCGAATCCGCCAGCAAAGGACATGTCCACAACATTTTTCCCTTTTGCTGATAAAATACTGGCATATTCATGGGCTTTTGAATGAAGAATAATAGAAGGGACACCCCAGCTTTGCATCATATTCCACGGACTCATACCCGTCCCCCCGCCGGAACCGTCAATTGTTAAAAGATCAAGCTCGGCATCTGTTGCAAACTTAATGGCCATTGCCAGCTCTTCCATGCCATAGGAACCTGTTTTTAAAGTAATCCTCTCAAACCCGATACCGCGAAGATATTCCACTGTGTTCATGAAATCTTCCTGAACCTTGCTGACCGTATTGAGATTGGTGGCACCCAAACGGCTGTGTCGGGCAAAAGACTTAATTGCACCCTGCTCAAATCCCTGCTGTACTTCAGGCAGAGACGGGTCCGGATCAACCACATACCCTCGTTTTTTCAGAAACAGGGCATATTCAAGGCTTCTGACCTGTATTTCCCCGCCAATATTCTTTGCACCCTGACCCCATTTTAATTCAATGATACACTTGTTGCCATATTTATCCACAACATACTCTGCCACACCATTTCGGGTATCCTCAACATTGAGCTGGACAATGATGGCACCCATCCCATGGAAATACCTTAAATAGGTCTCTATTCTCCGGTCAAGCTCAGGTGCTTTAACAATTTTACCTTTTTTATCTGCCTGTGGGCCGATTTCAGAATTTCTATCCACGCCCACCACATTCTCACCAATCACCACCGGGATACCGATTAATGCACCACCAATGGCAAAGGAATCCCAGTATTTTTCTGCAATAAAAGTTGAGCCCAAAGCGCCTGTCATCATGGGCATGCGAATTTTTGTCTTTTTTTGATTCCCAAACTCGGTTTCAAGGCTGACATTCGGGAAAATACAATCATCCGGATCGTTTGTCATATCTCCTGTAAGTCCGGCAGAACCATATGCATATCCTTGAATCCTAAGGGAATTATATGATACGCCCACATGGGTGGTATTGTTTGCACCTGCTGTAACCAGACCAAAACTCCTTGGATATAACAATTTTCTTCCAACCATGCTTGATAACCAGGTTTCACATTTTCCTTTGCAATCTGCTCGACATAATGTACAAAGGCTTGATTCACATGCATTTCCACGATTTTTTGTTCCCAGGGCATCATTCCCTTTTGCAAATCTCATTCTCTTTTCTCCTAAATAATTAATTTTCTATTATCGCAGAACGCAAAAAAGCGCCTGCTTTCAAAACGAAACAGACGCCGTTGTCTATCCTTATAATCTTGATAATACTTTTATATGTGTTTTGCACGTTTTTTGTTTATGCTTTTTGTACGCCATTGTACAAAAAGGCTTAATAAAACTATTCGCTAAAAAAAGTGCAATTAAATATCAGCATTGATATTAAACAATCACTTAATAGAATAAATATAAAAATCAAAGCTTGTCAAGAATTTTTATTAAATAATTGAGAGGAAAGGATAACAGCTTCAGATACTTCGCGGATTGATTTACGTAAATTCATACTTTGTTTTTGTATCCATCTGTAAGCTTCATCTCCTGTAAGATTACGCTGGTGCATTAAAATTTCTTTTGCCTGTTCTATGAGCTTGCGTGCTTCAAGTTCTTCCTGGATAACTCTGGTTTTTACCATTAGTTCAGTATTGTGAATAGCAACAGCAGCCTGGTTTGCAACTACTGTTAACAGGTTGATTTCAGCATTGGAAAAATCATGGGGCGCGCTTGTAAAACAATTCAGCACGCCAATGACATTGTTTTCCTTTGTGTTAAGTGGAATACCAACCATTGATACCAGTCCCAGCTTTTTTGCCATTTCTTTTTCTTTGAATCTTTTGCTTTTCTGGACATCTTTTAATTGTAAGGGCTTTTTATTTGTTACAACATAGCCCACAACGCCCTCATCAAGGTTTAGTGAGCGGTCTTTGAAATATTCAGAGGCAATGGATTGAGTTGCTCTAAGGCGGATTTTTGGAGGTTTTTCCTCTTCATTTACAATCCACAGAGAGCAGATTTCCACTCCTGTTACTTTGGCTGTAACCATTACAATCAGTTTTAGAAGATCTTCAATATAAAGATCTGAAGTGATTGCCTGACTTATATCTGTTAAAGCTTTAAGGTATTCATTATATGTTTTTCTATTCTGTTCCATCATAATCCTATAATATAATCAGATATTAGTGCCAAAGGTCAATAAAAAATGAATATAAATTATCATTCCCTGCCCAAAAGCGTCCAGGCAATGGAACGGGCAATCTTTTTTTGAATAAACAAGGAAAAAATAATTAAAACGACCCCTCCTGCTATGGAAGTGATTACAAACATGGTTTCAAGGTTTGTCAGATCTGCAATAAACCCGAGTACGACCCCTGCAATAAGTACCCCGGCATCAAAAGCACCAAAATAAAAACCAAAAGCAGTTCCTCTTTGTTCCGGCTCTGTTTTATCTGCTATGTAGGCTGAAAGCGATGGCGTACACAGGGCAGATCCAATTCCAAACAGTATGGCTGCAAACATGAGAACTTCAAAACTGTTGATCTTTGATATTACAAATACAGCAAATAAAATAATTATTGAGGAATAAAAAAAGACCGGCCCTCTGCCATATAAATCTGAAAAATGAGCCATAAATAGTCTGCATACAATAACTATTACTGCCTGGGTTAAAAAAAAGAATCCTATGTTTAATCCAGGAGTTTTATTTACCAACAAGGGTAGAAAGGTCATTATGCCACCAAAAATAACAGCATTCATTAATATAGCCATGGAAGATACAAGAATGCTGCGCTTTAAAACAATTTTTTTAAAAGAGATTTCATGGTCTCTTGGGGCGGCTTTTTTTCTTTCCTTTATTAAAAAGATAAGAAGTAGATTTAAAAAACCTATCAAAGTACAAACAAAGACCGGGCCTGCAAATTTGAAACTATTGAAAACTGAGATTCCGATAAAGGGCCCAAAGGCAAATGCAAGGGTAGATGCCGTGGACATATGTCCTAATGCTTCTCCTTTTTTGTGATCAGAAACAATATCTGTAACATAAGCCGGCATGGCAGTTGTGTAAAATGTTATGCCAAGACCGTGGAAAAATCTTAATATTATAAGATAGATAATGTTTGTGGAAAACAGGTAAAATGGCGGGGCAATAAAAAATATAAACACTCCCAAAGATAAAGAGACCTTTCTTGAGATCCTGTCTGTCACATACCCGGATAAGGGTCTGAATACCAGCACTCCCAGGGCAAAGGCACCCAATACCAGACCTATGTGAAAGTTGGAGTATCCAGCTTTTGACAGGTGAATCGGCAGAGTTGGCAAAAACACACCCTCGTTTAAAAAAAACAGCAGGGTAGAAAAAAAGAGGATGCAAAGATCTCTGTCTTTAAAAATTAATTTCACAGCAAAAATTCCTATTTATTTCTTTTTTTGTTGATGACTACCATCAAAGCCGGTGCCAATAAAAAATCACCCAACAGTGCTACAAGAATGGTTAAACCGGTGAAGACGCCGAACCTGACTACATGATTGAGAGAGGCTGCCACCAGAACAAAAAAGCCGGTACTCAGGACAAGAGAGGTGATCAGCATGGCTTTTCCGGTTCCTGTAATAGTCTCAAAAATTGCATGCTCAGCATTATGCGTGTCATCATACTGTTTTTGAAAATTATACATAAAATGGACAGTATCATCCACCACCAGCCCTAATGCGATGCTGCCTATCATAAGTGAGTTAAGATCAAAAGGAACATTTAAAAAGCCCATGAGCCCCAGAATAATGAAAATGGGCAGAAGATTGGGTACCATGCTCACAAGACCTAATTTTAAGCTTCCCAGTAACAAAATCATCATTATGGCAACGACGATAAAGGCCGCTGCATAGCTTTTGACCATACTGAATATGGCAGCATTGATCGCCCGGGCAAGCAGCGCCATCAAACCTGTCACGGTCAGTTCTGAACCATTTTTAAATACTTGATTGAATTTTTGCTCTATCCGGGAAATAAAATTCATGCACACCACAGCATCTGTCCATGTAGTGACAACCGTGATCCTGGACAGACCTGAATCTTTATGAATAAGTTTTTTTAAGTCATTGCCAGCTTCTTTTTCAAGCATAGCAAATGAGCTTGTAATGATTAGAGGATTCTGGGGGATTGAATAAAACAAAGGTGATTCGTTATTAAATGCCTGATTGGTCTCTTTTATCACATCATTAATTGAGAATATTTTCCCCACAGATATGCCCTCAACTTTAAGCTTTTTAATCTCTTCTGAGAATTCATCAATAAGGTTCAGGGTCACTAAATCAAAGGCATCTGTTTTTTTTGACTTTATAACCAGTTCAAGCGAAAGGCTTCCTTTCATGGCCTTGTCAATAGCAATGATATCCTGCTTTTCTTTGGAACTATCAGGGAAAAACTGGATGATATTATGGGAAAAGGTAAGATTGAATAAACAAAAGACAGAGAAAATAAACAGAATGCCAGATACCCATATAATGGTATAAGGATGATTATAGGAAAACCGGGCTGTAGATTCAAGAAGGCTGTCCATTAATGGAGAATCTGTTGCTGGTGTTGATTTTTTGATAGGGATCAGGGCAAGTACAGCTGGAAGCATAAAGATTGTATAAATAAATGCAAGTATTACACCGGCTGCTGATAAATATCCGATCTCTGCAATGGCAGCAAGTTCGGCCAGAGAAAAAGAGAGCAGACCTGCTGCAGTGGTCAGACTGGTTATCAGGATAGGCAGACCTGAATGCCCCATGGCAAAGGAAATAGCCTCTTTTTTATCATTTGTTATCTTATGGTGCCTGAAAAAGATGACCAGGATATGAACTGAAGCTGCCACACTGACCGCAACAATGAACGCAGGCACAACAGTGGTGGTGATTTTTACAGGAAGATTGAAAACTGCCAGAAGGCCCATTGTGGATGTAAGTGTAAAAATGGTAATCATCATGGAAAGGAAAACACCGGAAAAGCGTTTGAACAATATGATTAAAAAAAAGGTGACTGCAATCAGAGAGAGGGTAACGCATGTCCTAAGGTCACTAAGAGTGGCTATGTTAAATGCTTCTTCAATAATGGATGAACCAGATGGAGTAAGAACAAATCCCGGTCTGTTGTATTCTTTGACAACACTATTAACCGCCAATACAATTTCTTTATTTTCTTTTGCACCAAGAAAGTGATTGTCCTTGCCAATAGTTGCCAGAGTCTCAATAATAACAGCCGTAGCATTTCCATTTTCTGACAATATGAAGTTTTTGTATAGTTGGGACGCCTCTGCCCTGAGTTTGAGTTTATTAAGGTTTGTTCCGGGCCAGTCGTGAAGGAATCCTTTTGTCACAAGCGTGAAGTTTTCAAATCGGATATCCCTGATATTGGTAAGGCTCGTAACAGAACTTACATAGGGAATGTTATCTTCCAGTGCTTTATGAAATGATCTTAACGTGTTTAGAAATTCAGGTTCAAATATCTCATCAGTGTTTATCATAATGATGATACGCTCAGGTCTGCCAAATTGTTCCTTAAATTCATTGTATTGAAGCAATTCAGGATCATTTTTAAGCAAAAGTGCTTCAGATGACGTGTTAATTTTAATGAACAAGGTCTGGTATGCCAGAAAACCGATAAGACCTAAAATCACGATAAGAATTTTTATGGGGTTGTCATAAACAAAGTTTGTAAATTGTATAAAAATAGTTTCTATTTGTTTTTTAAGATTTTTAATCACAGTGTAAAGGGATCCTGATATTATTTTTTAAATCATTTTCTATTGTACTGTTCTTTTCAATCATTCTATTATGAAGGCGCATTGCCCTTAACAAAAACGTTTCAAGCTTTGCTTCGATAATCTGTGGGAAAGGTCTTCCATCGCTTTCAATTGCGAGAAACGGCAGATGATCCATATTTGTTAAAATAGATTTCAGTTCATGGTTATCAGGGTCAGTTTGTATTTTTTGGTTCTGATTCATGGCCTTATTCAGAATGGCTTCTGAAATTCGGTTGGGCATACATCCAAAGGGTCCTATGGCAATCACACCACAGGCGCTGGATGCAATGTTCATCAATGAGCTGCCAACAGTTAAAATACCTTCTCCTGCCAGGTCCATGGGAATAAAAGGTGAAGCACAATCAATAATCGATTGAATATTGACACTATGCCCATGGTAGATACCGGATTTTTTAAATATAGTTTGAATAACTTTTTCATATTTTGCCATATATTTTTTTCTGTACAAGGCTTCAAGCATTTCGAGTTTTGATAATTTTTTCTTTAAAAAGCCTTTTGACAGCATTAAATCAATGTATAAAAACCATTCAGTAACAGGCGCACATGCAACAGCAAAACCCTTTTTAGCAAGTTGCTGAGTAAGAAATCTTCTTGAGATGGAATCCCTGCGCACAAAGATTTCTCCCACCAGAGAAATCACCGGAACTTCATCAAAAGGTCTTTTCATGGGGATGGTTTGCAATCTTGCTGCACTGTCTGTGATAACGCCGATAAGATGTTTTAGACTCTCAGATTCCAGTGCTTTAAGTATGAATGTCCATTCCTGTTCCAGAATTTTAAGCCCTTTATTTATACTCTTTGCATTGGTAAGAATAACCGATCTGATATCTTCAATCGCATCAGAGATAAGGGTTCCTATCCATATTTTTTTCTGAAAATCGTTTCCTAATCCACTGTAGCTCCCACCGGAGGACAGGGATAAGATAGCCACATCGCACAGCTTTTGTTTTTTTATCAGATCCTTCATATAAACTTCATATTGGCCCAGACGGCACGGACCTGAAGCTGTTGCCATGAAAAAAGCAAGCTTTTTATCAGGCTTTCTTGCTTTAATTGCATTGAGAAGCATGCCGGTTGTCAATATCATGGGAAGACATTCTTTACCCAGAGTATTGGCTCTGCCCAACTTTAATATTTCTTCATCTGCAGGTGAATGGGCTCGGGCATTAAACCCAAGGCCTTTGAAAACAGCAGCCATTGATTCTGTTCCGTATTTACCCATGGAGGGAATCACGATCTCTACGTCAGGGTGATTTAAAGGAACAATTCTGTTTGATGAGGTCACAAATTTCAGCTGGTTGTCTTCATTAAAAATTCTGGCTTGAATCATGGGTTTTGTTTTGTTCACTGGAACAGTTTTGGATTGGTCTGTCATCGTAATAATATCCAGAAATGCTTCTATGCGCGTTTCCAGTCCGGCATCAGCCGTATGACTGTCAAGTTCCAGTGTAAGAGATGGCTTTTCTCCCATTACATCTCGAAAATAACTTATGATAAATGAATCAGGCCCGCAGGAAAAATTTGTGATCAATACCCCGAACAATTGAGGGTGCCGCTTAACAAATTGCGCGCCCTTATAAATCTGTTGTCCGGTGCCCCAAAAAAGACCCTGTTTTTCTATTTCATCTTCAATGGGCAGACAATCAAAAGGAATAACAGGTATTCCCCGGGATGTAAGTTTGCCTGGAATTCCCTTGTTGGCTTCCTTTGCAAAGCTGCTATAAGATCGTCCAAAAATGACAACACCTTGTTTGCCTGAATTGTTTTCAAGGGAATTTAAAAAGTCATCTCCTAATTTTTTCATTTGATAAAAGCAGTCGTTCTGGGTCTGAAGAGCTTTTACAAAAGCTTTTTTTGCCTTGCTTTTTTGTACTCCCATTGTAAGTGCAGTAGAAATCATGGCTTTTTCTGCATCATGGACCCCTTTTGTCATATCCAGCACAGGTGTAATTATCTTTGTCCCGGATTTGTTTAAACCAGATGTGTTCAAAAGAGAGAGATCATCATTAAAAGTAGTTTTTAAATAATAGGGTTCAGCCTGGGCAAAAGGGCAGAGTTGGGAGTGGGCTTGTGAGCCGATATCTGGTATGGCCTTAAAATGGGGCATAAAGATATAGTCAAGCTTACTTTTCTGGTTTAACAGGGAATAAAAAAAACAATGGGAAAGTTCTGTTGGAAAACAGAAAGCAGATTCCATTCGGGAGGTTCCAATGGGATCTGGTTTATCCGGGAGCTCAACCTGAAAGCCCATTTCATTAAAAAAAGTAGAATACAATGGGTAAAATGTGTTGACAAGAAAGCTGCGGTTGATGCCTACAGTTTTTATATCTTTACCATCATCAGTTTCTGTGGAGAACTGCTTTTTTTTGGGGAAAACCAAGTTTTGTCTGAATTTAACATAATTTTTTGCTTCAATTTTTTCAACTAAAGGGTTGTGCATATTATAATATTTATCGCAGGCACCGCCAAAGGGTATTTTTTTATTTTCAATCTCAATTAAGGAAATTTGACATCCTCTGTCGCATAATCCTTTTTTATCATTACATTTAAAAGGTTTAAGATATTTTACTTTTCTTGCAACAAGGGTTTGCAGGTCAAAATCTTCTGACAAAAGCGTCTGTTTTTGTATTTTATCCTTTATTGCCAATGCAACACCAAATGCGCCCATCAATCCGGGAAAGGGCGGAACAACAATTGGTTTTTTCAATATAGAAGCCATGGCAAGGGGAATAGCATTATTGTAACAGACACCTCCCTGCATGAAAATTTTTTTCCCAACAGGTCTGCTGCCTTTGACTCGATTCAGGTAATTTTGACAAACAGAATAAACAAGACCTGCCAGAATATCATTGGAGCCCATACCGCTTTGAACAGCATTTTTAATATCTGAACCAATAAAGGCCGCGCACTGATCATTAAAGTTGGGCGGACTTTGTCCCTTAAAGGCTGAGCCGGCAATCTCCTCCATCCTCACTCCCAACGTCTCTAAAGAAGATTCTTCCAAAAATGAACCTGTTCCGGCAGAACAGGCTTCGTTCATGGCATAATCCGAAGGAACACCCTTTGTAATCAGCGTGTATTTTGCGTCCTGCCCTCCTATTTCAAAAATCGTATCAACATCAGGGTCTACCTCCA
>JAGLLQ010000550.1 GCA_023140455.1 Desulfobacteraceae bacterium
TCAACCATGAAACAGCTAAATATCTTCAGAATAAATGTCAATATCTGAATAAGGAACAAGACCTTGGTATCAAGGGCCTTAGGAAAGCAAAATTATCCTATGACCCTGAAAAATTAGTAATCCCATATACCTTAAATTATAAGCATAAAGGTTAGTATGTCCTTTTACTTTTTTTCCCTTTAATTAATGTATAAAAACTAACTCCTAAAAGCATCATACAAAGGCTAATATGTAGTATATCCAAAGCAATAATAAGATTATGGTTAAAATAAATATCAGAAAGGTTCTTATAGACCATTAGACTTCCGGAAATAATTAAGCCTGCTATTATAAATATTTTAAAATAATCTGTAAAAATAAGTTTATTATAATTTGCGCTGTTAAAAATAAAATCTAAAACAATGTATACAGCAAGCGCAATTATAACTCCTGCTGCAATATAATGCATTACATGAGTTACATAATATTGGGCAAGCCATCCAAAGCCTGGAATATCTGCGATATAATATCGTTTAAAAATAGGCATCTGGGCAAAGCCTGATACTGTAATAAAAAAGAGTGTAATCGAATATATCAGTTTTCTTGTTTTGTAAGCAGGTTTCATTATTTATCCTCCTTGATTTTTATATCCCCGATTTTGTTATCTTTGGTATTAAGATACAATTTTCCAAAGAAAGCTGCCGCGCCTGCAAATGGAGCTATAAGTAAAGCTCTGGTAAGGTTTGCACCGTCAGCCATCATGTTTTTAACTTTTTTGAAATGGGGCATTCCATCTCCTGTTTCAATATTATGATCTAACTTATCAAAGGGAACAGGCGAGACATAAATAGTATTGGTTCCTCCATTTTCATGTTCGCCATAAATATATCCATTCATTTCTTTTGCAAGGGCATGAGCTTTTTTGAGGATTTCGCTTCTTGGACCAATGGTTTGTACGTCCTCGGGACAGGCTTCAATACAGGCAGGTTGCTCGCCTTGTTCAAGCTTGTCATAGCAGCGGTCACATTTGTACATTACTCCGTTTCCTGCAAGAGCAGGCAGAAGATCAAGATAGATACCTGTGCCGGTCTGTCTTTGAGGAATTTCCCAGGGACAGACTTTTTTGCATTTGGAGCCACCAAGACAGATATCTGAATCTATTCTGGAAAGACCGTTTTCTTCCTGCTTTGCTGCTCCCCATGGACAAAGTTTAACACAGGGTGGATTTTCACAATGCATGCATCTTCTTGGGATTGTAACCTCAATTTCTTCACCATTAACCGTAGCACTTGCGTGCTGTATGTAAAGCCAGTTATATGGAGTCAACCTGTCTATTACGTCTCTTTTGTCAGAAAAATCTTCAACTGGAACTCGGGCAGGATACATTTTTGGAAATGGTTTTTCAGGATTGGGATATTTTTTTGCATTTGATTCCTGACATGCATATACACATTCTTCACAACCTACACATTTTGAAATATCTATCAATGTAGCAAGAGGTTCCTGATTTTCTTTAGAAAGAGCACTCGCTGCTTTTGCAACCGGCATAGATGCTGCTATTGATCCCGCTGTTGTAATTGAACCTTTTAAAAAGGCTCTGCGTGAAATTTTAGAAGTCATTATTATATTTTCCTCTATATTGGTTTTTGAATTACATAATTCTCTAATGTTGTATTAGCAATAATAGTGCCATCTTTTTGAATTATTGATAGTTGTATAAGATATTGAAATATTAAGAGATATATACGAAGTGTGTTGCCAAAGTTGGTACGTTTATAAGTACTCAATGTGTAAAATTGGTAACGGTAACGTTACTTAAACGAAAAAATCCCTGCTTTCACAGGGATTTTTCCTAAATAAGAAGGGAGTACGAAAATACTCCCCCTTTTTACAGGGGGAGGTAAAGCATATTTTCTATAATGGACCAGTACTCATAACAGTACTCAGGTCTTCTATCTTATTGTTTTTTATACGCCAATTATAAATATCTTCCATATCCTTGACAAGCTGGAACATCTGGAAGGTACCATGCCAGTGTGCATAATCTGGACCATTCATGGCAGCACCCATTCTTGCACGTCTTCCAGTATGGTGCCATAGATAATAGGCTAATTCCTGAAATCCGTCTTTCCATGGATCTTTTTTCAGCAGGTTCTTATCAGCAAGTTCTTTTTTCATCTTAACAACAGCAGCCCACTGTTTGTTATACAATGCAACCATGTTGTCCAGGCTTACTTTTTGCACGTTTGTATGGGTTGTGCCGTGGCAGTTAGCACAAACTTTGACCATCAGCTTCTCGCCTTTTTCACCATCACCTCTATTGCCACTTCTAATAACACTCTTTTTGTGCATCAAGTCCCATTTAAGTCGATCCTGAACATTATGTGTAGTAGCAAGGTCACCAATACCACTCATATGACATGTCGCACAGGTTGGTGCAGGGTAATCGCCAGGTTCCCACGTGCCTGGGGCACTTTCCCAGTTCCAATCTTCACCGCCGGTTGTGTATTTTTGACCATGTTTACTTTCAAGATAGATTTCAATATTTGGATGATCTGGTCCAAGGTGGCAGGATGCGCAAGCTTCAGGTTTTCTGGCTTCAGCAATTGAAAACGTATGTCTGGTATGGCATACAGTACAATTTCCAATTGATCCGTCAGGATAGATTGTCCCAACTCCACCTGGCCAGGTTTCATTAATTGGTTTATTATCAGGGCCGAGTTCCACTGTGGTTCCATGGCACATCTGGCATCCGGAAGCTCTTGATGCTCTGACATAATTAGGCATTCCTTCGGGTGTTAAGCCGGTGGAAAGATCTACATCACCACCATCCATAAAATTACTGCCTTCGTTCAGATACATCAGTTTCTGTAATACTCCTCTTTTTGGATCAGAAACTGCTGATGCTGAAAGAGCTGCATGTCCACTTTTAAGGAATTGCTCAACTTCCTCGGGATGGCAGCGTGAACAGGTTTTTGATGAAACCATGGGTGAGATATATGTGGTTGTGCCTTTTAGACCCTCGCATTGAGATGCCATGGATGAACTTTTGTCCACTGCATGGCAGTCGTAACAGGATACACCGGCACGAGCCATTCCGCTGAGCTTCCAAGTTTCGACAGTCCCGGACATTGCTTTAGAATGGCACTCAATGCAGCTTAATGCTACTTCTGAGTAACCGGTTTTAATAACGAGTGTCTTTTGTCCCAAATCAGGAGATTTGTCGCCGGCAATAGCAACAGCAACAATTCCCACCAGGAAAAGAAGGCAACTCATTATCAGAATTTTAACTGGTGAATACTTCATTTTTCCCCCTTACAATTTTAGTTAAGTGTTTGTTATAATTTTTGAAAATAATTGTTTGCTGTTTCTATCATGTTCTTATGCCCGACATGAGGATGGCATTCGGCACATTTTTTTTTGGTTTCTCCAAGCATATATGCTCTATGGGCAGAAAATCCGCCAGGTTTCATTCCAGGTGGTGTTAAAACATGATGACAACGGCGACAAGCGCTGTCAAAAGTGAATCTTAATCGATTTCTTTCAGTAGCAGCAGCCCAGTCATAGGTTCGTCCATCAATATAAAAATTGTGGATAATATCACTCATTCCTGTTTTTGCTTTTACTGTGAAATATTCAATAAAACTTCCATGGGGTAGATGGCAGTCAACACACTGAGCTGTAAATCCCTGTGGATTTTGACCTCCATGGACTGAGTCCTGCCATGCTGTCCTGAATGGAGTCATAATATGGCAGCTAACACAAAAAGTGTCTGTATTAGTAGTTTCAATCATAAAACCCGATGCCAGCACCATCATTATCGTTA
>JAGLLQ010000551.1 GCA_023140455.1 Desulfobacteraceae bacterium
TCAGTAGACGAATAATCAGTAGACGAATAATCAGTAGACGAATAAAATAATACAAATAAATCAGGCTGGTGGATGCTGCTTTAATTCACCGGCCTATTTATCTGACTTTAAAACAGATAAAAATGCAGATTGGGGAATTGGAACCTTTCCTGCCATTTTCATCCTCTTTTTTCCCTTTTTCTGCTTTTCAAGAAGTTTGCGTTTCCTTGAAATATCACCGCCATAGCATTTTGCTGTAACATCTTTTCGAAATGCATTAACTGTTTCTCTTGCAATAATTTTCCCGCCAATAGCTGCCTGTATAGGAATCTTAAACATCTGGCGCGGAATTTCATCTTTTAATTTTTTGCACGCAACTCTTGCCCTGGCTTCTGCTTTGTCCCTGTGTATTAACCTTGATAAAGCATCAACCCGTTCCTGATTTACAAGAAAATCAAGCTTTACAAGATCAGCTTTCTGATATCCTGCTATTTCATAGTCAAATGACCCATACCCCTGGGTTACACTTTTTAAGTGATCATAAAACTCATAGATAACTTCAGCAAGAGGCAATTCAAACTTCATTTCCACTCTGGAACTTGTAAGATATTGATAATTTTTACTCTCACCTCTGTTATCGTAACAAAGCTGCATTACATTCCCCATATACTTATCCGGCACAATAATTGTAGCATTAATATACGGCTCTTTTACAAAATCAATTTCAGCAGGATCAGGATAAAAACAAGGATTATCGATAGTTATAACTTCACCATCGGTTTTTGTAATCTCATACTTTACTGAAGGTGCAGTTAAGATCAATGAAACATTATATTCTCTTTCAAGGCGCTCCTGGACAACTTCAAGATGTAAAAGTCCTAAAAAGCCGCATCTATAACCAAACCCCAATGCAGCAGATGAATCTTTTTCATAAATAAGAGAAGCATCATTAAGTTTTAATTTTCCTAAAGCATCGGTAAGTTCTTCATAATCATCAGAAGCAACAGGATATAGTGAAGAGAAAACAACAGAATTAGGCTCTTTAAAGCCTGATTCAGGCACCTCACATTGATTTTTCTTGAATGTTATTGTATCCCCTATCTTAACATCACTTATCACCTTTATTCCGGCAATAATATATCCAACCTGCCCTGCAAAGAGTTCTTTTTGTGGTTTTTTCTCAATCTGAAAAAGGCCTGTTTCTTCAATTGTGTATTGAGCGCCATTGGACATAAACATGATTTTGTCCCCTGGTTTTATACTGCCTTGAAAAACCCTCAAATGTACTATTATACCCCGATATGAATCATAATGAGAATCAAAGACAAGTGCTTTTAAAGGCTGGTCTAATTTGTCAGCAGGAGATGGGATTTCATCAACAATTCTCTTAAAAACCTCTTCAATCCCTATGCCGTTTTTTGCTGAAATCAGAAGTGCAGTTTCACCGTCCAGCCCAAGATCTTCACTAATTTGATCTTTGACCCATGGGATCTCTGCTGAAGGAAGATCTATCTTATTAATAACAGGAATAACTTCAAGATCATTTTCCATTGCAAGATATATATTTGCAAGGGTCTGGGCTTCTACGCCCTGACTTGCATCAACAATAACCAAAGCTCCCTCACAGGCTGCAAGTGCCCTGGAGACCTCATATGTAAAATCAACATGACCCGGAGTGTCAATAAGATTTAAAAGATACATTTTACCGTCGTCAGCTTTATAAGGGAGAGAGACTGTTTGAGATTTAATTGTAATTCCCCGTTCCCGTTCAATATCCATTGTATCTAAAATCTGATCTTTAAAATCCCTGTCCGACACTATATCTGATAATTGTATCATTCGATCTGACAAGGTTGATTTGCCGTGATCTATATGGGCTATTATACTAAAATTTCTAATATTTTCTGCTTTATAATTCAAATTGACTCCAAACAAACATTGACTTTTATGCTTACAAAATATAAATAAATTATAACCAATTTGGGGAAAATGTAAACATTTATCAGTTGACAGACCAATAGTCAAGGAAAGCTATTTTTAAGGAAAGTTAATTAATGGCCAATTCAATTTTAATTGTTGATGACGATGATGCAATAAGAGAATCTGCTGAAGATTTTCTTGAAATGAAAAACTATGTTGTTGAATCAGCTGCAAGCGCTGAAGAAGCGATTGAAAAGCTTGATACTTTTAAAGCAGATATAATAATAACTGATATAATGATGCAGGGTATGGATGGTCTGGAGCTTACAAAATATATCAATGAGAAATTTGATTCAAGAGTAATTGTTATGACTGGATTCAGTGCAAAATATTCCTATGAAGATGCTATAGATATAGGTGCCAGTGATTTTATTTTTAAACCTTTCAGATTTGAAGAGCTTGACCTCAGGATCAAAAGAGTCCAACACGAAATCGCATTAAAACAAAAACATGACAAAACAATGGAAAAAATGAAAAAACTTGTAATTACAGATGATCTAACGGGTCTTAATAATTCAAGACATTTTTTCAGCCTTATTACAATTGAGATTGAAAGGCATCTGAGATACTCCCATCCATTATCACTTCTTATGTTAGATATAGATTTTTTTAAAAAGTTTAATGATACTTAC
>JAGLLQ010000552.1 GCA_023140455.1 Desulfobacteraceae bacterium
TTTTTTAAAAAATGTTTAAGGGGTGGAGGAAAAGATAACCGGACTCAGGCATGGGTTATGCCAATGTATCAAATTACATTATTTGTTTATTTAAGGTTGGCATACATTGGCAAATATCCAGATATATTCAAAAAATCTTGATAATCTGCAATTTAATGTTATATATTACCTTTATTGTATTAAATATTAATTAACACAGGATTTTAAGAATAATTATGTGCCTAGCAGTTCCATCAAAAATAACTGAAATAAATAAGACTACTTCTATTGGAATAGTTGATGTCGACGGTGTTACAAGAGAAGCAAGCTTAATGCTTATAGATGATGCTAAAATTGGAGATTATGTCATTGTTCATGCTGGTTTTGCCATCAGTAAGGTTGATCAGGAAAGTGCAGAACAAACCCTGGCTGACATGCGTGAAATGTTGGCTCTTGACGACAATGCTTTAGACAATGGAAACAAGGATGCAGGGCCTGAACAATAAAAAATGAAAGATCCCTGCACAGCCAAAAGGCTGGAAATCAGCGGCGTTGTTCAAGGTGTCGGTTTCCGGCCATTTTTATTTCAGCTTGCTCACAAACATAACCTTTTGGGAGAAGTCTCCAATACTTCCAAAGGTGTAGTCGTGATAGTTGAAGGTGAAACAAATAAAATTGAGACTTTCACTGATGCTATCAAGGTTGAAAAACCGATTCTTTCCTCAATTAGCAATATTAAATCCAAAGAGATCCCGGAAACCAGTTATACATCCTTTACAATACAGAAAAGCAAGCCTTCCAAAGACAGATCAACATTGATCTCTCCGGATGTCTCTATTTGCAAAGATTGTTTAGATGAACTGAACAATCCCGAGAATCGCAGATATGAGTATCCTTTTATAAATTGTACAAATTGCGGGCCCAGATTCACTATTATTGAAGATATCCCCTATGACCGCCCTAAAACTTCCATGAAACATTTTCCCATGTGCGAGGATTGTCAGAAAGAATATTATAACCCCCTTGACAGAAGGTTCCATGCTCAACCCAATGCCTGTGCTGTATGCGGTCCCCATGTAACCCTTGTAAATTCTTTATCGGAAAATGTATGTGCTGAAAATGAAAATAGTATTGATAAAGCTGCCATACTCTTAAAGCAGGGTAAAATTCTTGCTGTAAAAGGGCTTGGCGGATTCCATCTTGCAGTTGACGCATCAAATAATCATGCAGTATCAGAGCTTAGAAAAAGAAAAAAAAGACCTGACAAACCATTTGCATTGATGGCTCAATCAGTTACTGCCATTGAAAAGTTTGTCCATGTCAATGAAGTTGAAAAAAAACTTCTGGAATCATTTAACCGTCCTATTGTAATTCTTGAGAAAGTGCTTTCTGGTAAAGAAGAAAACCTTGCCCCATCCATAGCACCTTTAAATAATTATCTTGGAATAATGCTCCCCTATACTCCCCTGCATTATATCCTTCTTAAAAAAGGCCCTCAAATTCTTTTAATGACAAGCGGGAATAGAAGTGATGAGCCTTTATCAATTGATAATGATGATGCTCTGGATGCTTTTGGGCATATTGCAGATTATTTTCTGATCCATAACAGAGATATTTATTTCAGGGCTGATGATTCAATTATTCAGGTAAAAGCGAATAAACCGAGATTTTTAAGACGATCAAGAGGATATGCACCTCTTCCCATCAACCTTGACCAATCTTTTCCAAAAATTCTTGCTACTGGGGGAGGGCTTAAAAGCACTGTTTGCCTTACAAAAAAAAATCAGGCTTTCTTGAGTCAGCATATTGGTGATCTTAATAACTTTAAAACATTTGATTATTATAAAAATAGTATTGAGCACTTAAAAAAAATCATGGATATTGAGCCTGAAATAAT